>DAOMFQ010000030.1:0-15750 GCA_035429905.1 Gemmatimonadales bacterium | reverse complement strand
GGCGCGTCCCATGTCGGCCCGGGCGCCGTCCGGCACGAAGAACGGCTCGTCGGGCCAGCCGAGGATTGCCTTGGTCTTCCGGATTTCCTCCGCGCCGAGCGGCGCGCCGTGGGCCCCGGCGGTGTCGCGCTTGGTCGGCGCGGGATCGGCGATGATGGTGCGCAGCACGATGAGCGTCGGCCGCTCCGACTGCCCGGCGGCGTCCGTCAACGCGGCGTCGATCGCGGCGAGGTCGTTGCCGTCGTTCACCCGGAGGACCCGCCAGCCGTACGCCTCGAACCGGCGGCCCGCGTCCTCCGAGAAGGCGAGGTCGGTGCGGCCGTCGATCGTGATGCGGTTGTCGTCGTAGATGACCGTCAGCTTGCCGAGCCGGAGGTGCCCGGCGAGGGATGCGGCCTCCGACGCGACCCCTTCCATCAGGTCGCCGTCACTGGCCAGCACCCAGGTCCGGTGGTCGATCACCGATGCGCCCGGGCGGTTGAAGCTGGCGGCGAGAAACCGCTCCGCCATCGCCATCCCGACCGCGTTGCCGATGCCCTGGCCCAGCGGACCCGTCGTGGTCTCCACGCCGGCGGTGTGCCCACGCTCCGGGTGCCCCGGCGTCCGGGAGCCCCACTGGCGGAACTGGCGGATGTCATCGAGGGAGAGGTCGTACCCGGTGAGGTGCAACAATCCGTAGAGCAGCATCGAGGCGTGGCCACAGGAGAGCACGAACCGGTCGCGGTCCGGCCACGCGGGATGGCGGGGGCTGTGCTTGAGGTGCCGCGTCCACAGCAGGTAGGCCACGGGCGCCAGCGCCATCGGCGTGCCGGGGTGGCCGGAGTTGGCCTTCTCGACCGCGTCCATCGCGAGCACGCGGAGGGTGTTGATGCTGGTCCAGGCGATGTCGGGCTGGACGGGAGAACGGGTCGGGTCGGCGGCGCGAGGTGCGGCGGCGTGAAGCGTCAGGGCCCGACTCCTGGATGACGGTGCGGCGCGGTCGATGCGGGGTGAGGAACGCCGGGAAAATAACACCCCGCACCGCCTGCCGTCACCCGCGCTACGGGACCTGGTTGATCATCAGGTGGGCGTAGGGAGTCCCCGCGAACATGATCCACGAGCCGGTCTTCGAGGGCGTGGTGCTGAGCCCCGTGGTCTTCGCGTCGAAGGGCCACATCACCATGTAGTGCGGAGGCGACTCGATGAACTTCTGGCCGGGGACGATCTTGGCCCAGGGGTCGTTGGCGCTGATGTCGCTCCCGCCGGCGAGCATGTAGACGATGCCGGGCGCGGTGTTCTTCGGCTTCGGGTCGTGCGCCATCCACGACTGGGCCCAGATCATCCCCTGCGGATCGAGGCACATCGCGTCCTTGCCCGGGGTCTCCGGCTGGTCCGGGAGGCAGGTGAATCCGTTCGTCCCCGCCTTGAGCTGCACCATCTTGCCGTCCGGCCCTGGGGCGACGACCGCGGCGCCCTTGGCGATCTCGGCCGGGGCGGCCGCGAGTGCGCTTTTGATGAGCGCCTCGTTGCCCGCGGCCTGCGCCGCGAGGCTGCCCGTGGCGCCCGGCGCCACGGCGATCAGGAGTGAGAGAACGGCACTGAGACGAGGCATCTGATCCTCCCGCGCGAAGTTGCAACGTTGGGCAGTCCGTGCCGGCGCACGGTGTCGCGTCGCGAGGGGCCCTCGGTTCGGGTCCCGCCGGGCCGAACATCGGAAAGACCGTTGGTGCCGTCAATATCGGGACCTTTACGGAGGGACGGGGTATCACCGAGCGTCCATGCTTGTGACGACGAACCTTTGACAACCCCTCCGCCGGAAGGCATCTTGTCGCCCGTGACCGAATCCGATCGCAGCTACGAGATTCAGGAAGTCGCCGAGTTGACCGGGCTCACGACCGCCCGGCTCCGCGCGTGGGAGCGGCGATACGCGGTGGTACGCCCTGAGCGGCAGGCGAACGGATACCGCGCCTACACCGCGGCGCAGGTGGCGCTCCTCCGGGCATTCGCGCGGCTGGTCGGCGAGGGCGAACGGATCGGTGACCTCGCCGCGGAGCCGCGCGAGGCCGTCATCGCCCGCGCCGAGGCGACGGACGAATCGGGGGTACCGCTGGCCGCCATGCTCGACGCGGTGCGCCGGTACGACCGGGACCGGCTCCAGGCGCTGGTGGAGGACGCGCTCGCTCGGCTCGGCCTCCGCCGCTTCGCCGACGAGGTGGTCCTCCCGCTCGCCACGCAGGTCGGCGATCTCTGGTCGCTCGGCCGGTTGCCGATCGCCTCCGAGCATCTCGCCAGCGAAATCGTCGTGCACACGCTCAAGGGGTCGCTCCGCGACATGCCCGGCGATGCCCCGCTCCTGCTCGCCGCCGCCCTCCCCGGCGAGCGGCACGAATGGGGGCTTCTCGCCACGCTGGCCGCCGCGCACGCCGACGGGTGGCGGGTCCAGTACCTCGGCGCCGACCTCCCGCTGGACGAGTTGATCCAGGCCGCGTGGACCCTCCGTCCCGCCGCGGTCGCCCTCAGCTCCAGCGACCCCGACCTCGTCGAACGCAACCTTCCGGGGCTCTACCGCTTCGTGCCCCGCCTCCCCCCCGGTGTCCGCGCCATCATCGGCGGCCGCGGCGCCGCCCCCGCAGGGAACAATCTCCTCCGTCACGGGTTCCAACTGGAACTTGGGCGCCCCGCGCCCTCCGTTCGCCAGTAGTCCAGTCGTTCCTGGAGCCCCCGTGGCCACTGTCTTGTCCGACGTCCTGCGCGCCGGGAGCCCGGCGCCGCCCACCCCCGACGCCGCCCCCCCCCCGCGAGAAGTGATCGTCGTGGGCGCCGGCCTCGGCGGTCTTGCCGCCGCCGTCCGGCTCGCTGCACAGGGGTATCGCGTCCGGGTGCTGGAGCGGCACGCCACGCCCGGGGGCCGGTGCGGGCTCTGGGAATCGGAGGGATTCCGGTTCGACACCGGCCCCACGCTGCTCCTCATGACCGACTATCTCCGACAGGTGTTCCGCGACGCCGGCCGGCGGCTGGAGGACTACCTGGAGCTCCGCCAGCTCGACCCGAACTACCGGGTCTATTTCGCGGACGGCCAGACGCTGGACGTGACGAGCCGGATCAACGGGATGCTGGAAGGCGTGGAACGGATCGAGCCGGGGGTCGGGCCGAGGTTTCTCCGCTTCCTGGCGGAAACGTCGAAGCTGTACACGATCGGCCTGGCTGCCTTCGTGGATCGGAACGTCCACCGCCGCCGCGACTTCTTCAACCTGCGGAACGGCCTGCTGCTGCTCCGGGCCCGCGCCATGGAGCGGCTCCAGTCCATGGTGGGTCGGTTCTTCCGGGACGAGCGGCTTCAGCAGGCCTTCAGCTTTCAGTCGCTCTACCTCGGGCTCTCGCCGTACAAGTCCCCCGCCATCTACAGCCTGCTCCCGTACACCGAGGTGGCGGGTGGTCTCTACTTCCCGATGGGGGGCATGCACGCGATTCCCGCCGCGCTGGCGCGACTGGCCGAGGAACTCGGCGTGGTGATCGAGTACGGGCGCGAGGTCACCGCGCTCGAGCGGGCGGCGAACCGGATCGTCGCGGTGCGCCTGGCGGACGGCCAGCGGCTCGACGCCGACCTGGTTCTCGTCAACGCGGACCTCCCCTACGCCTACGAGTCGTTGCTCAAGGAGCCCTACGCCGGCATCGACGGGTTCGAGTTCAGCTGCTCGGCGTTCCTGATGTACCTCGGCGTGGACCGCCAATACCCGGCGCTGCCGCACCACAACCTGATCGTGCCATCCGACCTCCGCCGCGCCTGCGAGGACATCTTCGACCGGCACCAGGTGCCCGCCGACCCGGCCTTCTACATCTGCAATCCCAACAAGACCGATCCGTCGCTGGCGCCGGCCGGCATGGAGAACATCTACGTGCTGGTGCCGGTGCCGAGCCAGGACCCGGCGCACCCCATCGACTGGGCCGTGGAAGGGCCCCGGCTCGAGGCGGAAATGCTCGAACGCCTGGAGCGATTCGGGCTCACCGACCTCCGTCGGCACGTCGTGACGAAGCGGACCTTCACACCCGCCGACTTCGCGCTGCGGCTCGGTGCCACCCGGGGAGAGGCCTTCGGGCTGGCGCACGGCATCGACCAGGTCGGCTACTTCCGTCCGCACAACCGCCATGCCGAGTGCGACAACCTGTTCTTCGTGGGCCAGAGCACCCACCCGGGGTGCGGCGTCCCGATGGTGTTGATCTCGTCGCGGCTGGTGGTTGAGCGGATGCTGGCCGAGCAGGGGGCTGCGGCGTGACGGCCGCGCTGGAGCGGAGTTACGCCGAGGCGGAGCGGACCACGGCCGAGTGGGCCCGGAGCTTCTACTTTGCGAGCCGGTTCGTGCCGCCGGCCAAGCGCCGCGCCATCTTCGCGCTGTACCACTATTGCCGGACCGCCGACAACCTGGTGGATTTGCGGGGCGACCGGCCGCCGGAGGAGGTGCGTCGCCAGCTGGCGCTCCTGGCCGATACGGTGCGGGCCCTGCACGCGGGCGCGGAGCCGGACGATCCGCGCTGGCTCGCGCTCGCCGACACGCTTCGCCGGCACCCGGTTCCGCTTCGGCCGCTCCTCGACCTGCTCGACGGCGTGGCACTCGATCTCGAGCCCGTGGTGATGCGCACCTTTGCCGACCTCGAGCGCTACTCCTATCTGGTCGCTGGAGTCGTGGGCCTGATGCTCGGGCCGGTCCTTGGTGCGGAGCGCCGGGGCTTCGAGGGCCACGGGGTGCGCCTGGGGATCGCCATGCAGCTCACCAACGTGCTCCGCGACGTCGGGGAGGATCTCGACGCGGGGCGCCTCTACCTGCCGGCGGACGAGTTGGCGGCGTTCGGGCTCGACCGCACGTCGCTGGAGCGGCGCGTCGTCACGCCGGAGTTTCGCCGGTTCATGGCGTTCCAGGTCCGGCGCGCCCGCCAGCACTTCGACGCCGGCGACGCCGTGGTGGGGCTCTTCCCGCCGGACGGTTCGCGCCTGACTGTGCGCCTGATGCAGCGGACCTACGCCGGCATCCTGGACGCCATCGAACGCAATGGCTACGACGTCTTCCGATGGAGGGCGCACGTCTCGCCGCCCCGCAAGCTCGCGATCCTCGGTCGCGCGCTCTGGCAGGAGTACGTGCCGGCGGTCGCCCAGCCGGAGAGGCAGTCCGCCTGACCGACGCCCTGCGTCCGACCATTCCCCCACGGCCCTGGGTGGCGGCCGGCTTCGGGCGCTATCTCCAGCACCTTGCCGGCCGGCACTTCGCCGCCGTGCACTGGCGTCCCCCGGGCCAGCCCATCGATGCGGCCCCGAACCTACCGACCCTCTTCGTGGCCAATCACACCAATTGGTGGGATGGATTCCTCGGGTATCTTCTCGGCCGCGCCATGGGCACCACCTTCTACGTGCTCATGGAGACGCGGCACCTGGCGCGCTACCGGTTCTTCCTTCGGGTGGGCGCCCTGCCGATGGACCGGTCCTGCGCGCCGCGTGCCTACGCCGACCTCGAACGCACCCGACAGGTGCTGACGGCCGGGGCGGGGCTCTGGATCTTCCCGCAGGGCGCGAGGAGGCCCGCGGCCGAGCCGCTCGACTCGCTCGAGGCCGGGGCGGCGCACCTCGCCCTCACCGGAGACGGACCGGTCCGCCTCTGCCCTGTCGGGCTTCGGTACGGGTTCATCGGCGAGCAGCGGCCGGAGGCGTTCGCGTGGGTCGGGGAGAGTTGGGTGGTTCGTCCCGGCTCCACCGACCGTCGGACCCTCACACGGGAGATCGGCGCGCGGCTCGCTGGCACGCTCGACCAGCTCGACCGAGCCCGGAATGCGGAGCGGCTGTCGGAGTTCCGGCCGCTTGTCCGCGGAGCGCCCTCGCTCAACAAACGACTCGACCGGCTGCGGCACCGACTGGGTTGGCTCGACGGTGACTACGAGGAACGCAATGGTTGAACTGTCCACGTGGCGGGCCCTGCACGTGCTCGGCGCGGTCCTGTTGGTCGGGAACGTCACCGTCACCGGGTTCTGGGCCGCCTTTCTCTACGCGCAACGGGCGTCGCTACCGTTCCGCCCCGTGGCCCGCGCCATCCTCTGGACCGACCTCCTGTTCACGGCGGGGGGCGCGGCACTCCTCACCTTCTCCGGCATCCAGCTGATCATCGGCCGCGGCCTGCCGTTCTGGGGTACACCCTGGCTCGTGAAGGGCGTGGCCTCCCTGGCGCTCGCCACCGCGCTCTGGCTCGCGGTGCTGATTCCCGACCAGTTTCGCCTTGAGCGGCTGGCGGCCGGGGAACCGGCGGGGCTCCGGCGAGTGTTCTTGCGGTGGAGCGTGGTGGGGTGGATCTCGACAGCGCTCCTCCTCCACGGCCTGTGGGTCATGGTGCGGAAGTGAGCGCGGCAGGTTCGGTAGAATGAGCCTATCAGGCCTAGGGGCAATGACTTAGCCAGGAAATGCCGGGTCGATCCCAACGGCGGGGCAGCGCCCGGCGGCCCCGGGGGACTGTCGTGGGGAGGTCCGCCATGGTAGTTTTAAGGGTTGAAATGACAACGCATTAGGCGGCCCGGGTGGTCCGGACCGTGTACGACACTTCAGGCAGGGCTTGTGGCACGAACATCCAGACGACGCAGTAACAACAGCACCAACGCCGCGGCGATCGCGGCTCCCTCCTTCCGCCGGTCCGCAGGCCGTTCCTACTCCGGTCATCGTGAGTGGCTACTCGCCGAGCACGGCTCGATTTGCGCCTACTGCGGCATCGAGACCGCCCCGGAGGCGATCACCCTCGACCATGTGCGCCCGCGGCGCGGGCAGGACGCCTACGACCGCCCGGACAACCTGGTCCTGGCCTGCCGCGACTGCAACGCGGCCAAGGCAGACACTCCGCTCGTCGCGTTCCTCATGCAGCGGCGCTCGCGCGGGGTCTTCCTCCTGCACTACGGCGAGCACCTCTCGGAGCCGCTCAAGGAGCTGGCCCGGAAGGCGTCGGAGAGGCCGATACTGCCGGCGTAGGCGGCGGGCGGGTCGGCGGGGAAGTAGGTCAGCATGACGAAACGGAGGGTTCCCGAGTGGGAGCCCTCCGTTCTGCGTTTGCCTCCCCGCTTCCCCGCCTCCCCGCTTACTTCACTGCCTCGCCCACGATCCTCGCCTGCTCCCCCGCGTGCGCCGCGGGGTATCCCTCGGCGGGGCTGGCCCGCTCCGGGCGACCGGCGTAGCGCAGCGTCACGCCCTCCGGCAGGATCGCGCGGAGCCGTTCCTGCACGAAGCTCCAGGCCCCCATGTTGCGCGGCTCTTCCTGCGCCCACACGACTTCCTTGAGCGCCGGGTAGCTCGCGAGCACCGCGCCCAGCTCGTCCGCCGGGTACGGGTAGAGCAGTTCCTGCCGGACGATGGCGGGGCGCCGGGCGGCCGCGTCGGCGCCCGTCACCAGTTCGTAATACAGCTTCCCGGAACAGATCACCACGCGACTGGCACCGGCCGGATGCGTCGGGTCGTCCAGCACCGACTGGAAGGCGCCGTGCGTGAACTCCGCCAGCGAGGAGGCCGCCGCCGGGAGCCGGAGCAGGCTCTTCGGCGTCATGACGATCAACGGGCGGACCCGGCCGTCGCGCGCCTGCCGACGGAGCAGGTGGAAGTACTGCGCCGGCGTCGTGCAGTTGGCCACGCGCATGTTCCGTTCGGCGCAGAGCTGGAGGAACCGCTCGAGGCGGGCGCTGGAGTGCTCCGGCCCCTGGCCCTCGTAGCCGTGGGGCAAGAGCAGGGTGAGCCGGGTGCGCTGCCCCCACTTCGATTGGCCCGCCGCCACGAACTGGTCCAGGAACACCTGCGCACCGTTCACGAAGTCGCCGAACTGCCCTTCCCACAGCACGAGCGCCTCCGGTGCCGCCACGCTGTACCCGTACTCGAAGCCCATGGTGGCCAGCTCCGAGAGCGGGCTGTTGTGGATCTCGAGCGGCGCCTGGGCGCCGGTGAGCCGCTGCACCGGCGACCAGGTGCCGCCGGTCTTGACGTCGTGCAGCACGAAGTGCCGGTGACTGAAGGTGCCGCGCTCGCTGTCCTGGCCGGTGAGCCGGATCGGCACGCCCTCCAGCAGCATCGACCCGAAGGCCAGCGCCTCGGCGTGGCCCCAGTCGATGCCGCCCGGCGCCGAGATGTCCTGCCGCCGGCGCTCGAGCTGGCGCGCCAGCTTCGGATGGACAGTGAACCCCTCCGGCCAGGCGAGCAACTGTTCGTTGAGCGCCAGGAGGAATTCCGCGGGCAGCGCCGTCTCGACGCTCTTCGCCTCGGGGAGCGGCGCCGCCGGCGCCTCGGGCCGCGAGCTGGCGGCGGCCTTCATGGATTGCTGGACCTCCACCAGCCGCTGGTAGGCCTGCTCCGCCTCGCGGTCCGCGTCCGCCGCGCTCAGGAGCCCCTCGCTCACCAGCTGCGCGGCGTACCGGGCGCGCACCGTGGGGAGGTCCTTGATGCGCGCGTACATGACCGGTTGGGTATACGCCGGTTCGTCCGCCTCGTTGTGGCCCCAGCGGCGGTACCCGACCAGGTCGATCAGCACGTCGCTCCGGAACTTCGTCCGATAGGCCATGGCCAGCCGGACGGCGCTGAGGCAGGCCTCCGGGTCGTCGGCGTTGACGTGGATGATGGCGACGTCGAACCCCTTGGCCAGGTCCGACGCGTACCGCGTGGAGCGGGAGTCGCGCATGTCGGTGGTGAAGCCGACCTGGTTGTTGGTGATGATGTGCAGGGTGCCGCCCGGATCGTAGCCGGTCAGGTTGGCGAGGTTGAGCGTTTCCGCCACCACGCCCTGGCCCGCGAAGGCGGCATCGCCGTGGATCACGATCGGCAGCGCGGCCGTCGGGTCGTGCTCGATGACCTGACCCTTGCGCGAAGTTTGCCGCGCCCGGATGCGGCCATTCACCACCGGGCCGACGAACTCGAGATGGCTCGGGTTGGGCAGGACACTCACCGCGACGGTCTTGCCGGTCTCGCTCCGGAGCGTGCCTTCCGCGCCGAGGTGGTACTTCACGTCGCCGGTGCCGGCGTCCGGCTCCTCCGGGTGCGCCTTGTGGCCCTCGAACTCGCCCATGATGGTCTCATACGGCCGCCCGATGGTGTGTACCAGCACGTTGAGCCGGCCGCGGTGGGCCATGCCGATCGCCACCTCGCGCGCTCCCTGCTCGCCCGCCAGGTTCGCCGCGAGGTCGAGCATCGGCACCAGCGCATCCACCCCCTCGATCGAGAACCGCTTCTGCCCGAGGTAGGCCTTGTGCAGGAAGCGCTCGAAGGTCTCCACCGCGGTGAGCCGGGCCAGGAGCCGCTTCCGTTCCTCCGGCGCCAGTGGCCGGCGGTAGGCACCCGACTCGATGGCGTTCCGGAGCCAGACCCGCTCGGCGTGGTCGGAGATGTGCTCGACCTCGTAGGCGATCGTCCCGCAGTAGGTCTCCCGGAGCCGCGGGTACGCTTCGGCCAGGGTGTCGCCGGCCACCGCCACGCGGAGCACGCGCGCCGGGATCCGTGCCATGACGTCCGGCGTGAGCCCAAGGGTGTCGGGGTCGAGGGCAGGGTCGCCGATCGGATCGCTGCCCAGCGGATCGAGCCGCGCGGCCAGGTGCCCGTGGGTGCGGAACGCCTTCACCAGCGCCATCGCCGCCGCCACGCGCGCCAGTTCATCGGGCGAGGCGGCCGACGGCTCCGCCACGGCCCGCGCGGCCGGTGCGACGGGAAGGACCGGGATGCCGGTCGCGGCCGGCAGCCCCAGGCTCTCGGCGATCGCCTCGTAGAAGGGATCGGTGCCGGACAGCAGCCGCTCGATGGTGCGGAGGAAGCTTCCCGACTCCGCACCCTGGATGACGCGGTGGTCGTAGGTGCTGGTGATCGTCATGACCTTGCTGATGCCCAGTTCGCGGATCCGCTCCGCCCCGACGGTCGAGAACTCGGGGGGATAGCTGATGGCGCCGACGGCCACGATCGTGCCCTGGCCTGCCATGAGCCGCGGCACCGACGCCACCGTGCCGAGCCCGCCCGGGTTCGTCAGCTGGATGGTGCCGCCCGTGAAGTCGTCCGGCATCAGCTTGCTGGTGCGCGCCTTCTCGATCAGCGACTCGTAGGTGGCGTGAAATGTCCGGAAGTCCATCCGCTCCGCGGCCTTGATGACCGGCACCACCAGGCCGCGCGTGCCGTCCTTCCGTTCCATGTCCACCGCGATGCCGAGTCCCACCGATTCCGGCGACAGGCGATGCGGCACGCCGTCATACATCGCGAGGGCGTCGACCATCGACGGGTGGACCCTGACCGCCCGGACGATCGCGTAGCCGATCAGGTGGGTGAAGGAGATCTTCTCGCCACGGCCGGCCGCGGCCAGCGCCGTGTTGAGGCGGGCCCGGTGGGCTTCCAGCGCGGCGACCGGGATTTCCCGGAAGGTCGTGGCCGTGGGGACGGTCAGGCTCTCGTTCATGTTGGCGACGAGCCGCGCCGCCGGGCCCTTGAGCGGGGTGGCATTGGCGGGCGCAGCGCTGCCGGTCGCCGCGGTCGGGGCCGCCTTGGGGGCGACGATCGGCTCGGGCGCGGCGGCGCCGTTCCCGCTCGGCACATGGGGCGCCGGGGTCTCCCCCACGACGCCGCTCTCGAACAGGCGGCGCCACTCCGCCGACACCCCGTCGGGGTTCCGGAGAAATTCCTCGTAGACGGCCTGGGCGAATCCGGCGTTGGCCGTTTCGAACACGTTCAGGTCCACGTACCGCTCCACTGCCTCAAGGGGTCTGACTGCGGGGGCACCGGGCCCCGACGACAGCGCGAAAGATAACCGCCACCGCGTGCCGGGTCGCGCGGCGCGGGGGCCGGGCTCTTGCCTCCCATACGGCCCGTCGGTAACCTCCCGGACCTCCCCATTCTTCCGGCCCTTTCACCGTCACGCCATGCATCCGATTGCCCCGAGGGCGCTCCTGATTTTCGCGGCCGCGCTGACGGCCTGCAAGCAGCCCACCGGGGCGGCGGTGATCGGGTATGCCTTTCCGCGGGATGGGCAGCGGGCGGCGCTGGTGGCCGCCGCGGGGCTGCCGACCGACACCACCCTGGGCGCCATCCGCATCGTCGGCGACTGGGATTCGGGGGGCACCGAATCGACGGTCGAGATCGCCCGCGCGCACCGCCTGGTGGCACTGCCCCGGGTGGTCGGCGTCGTGGGCCACGCCGCGAGCCGCGGCTCGCTCCTCACGGCCCCCATCTATATGGAAGCGGGCGTCCCGATGGTGATCCCCACGGCCACCAGCGGGCGGCTCTGGGACATCGGGCAATGGGTCTTCCCCATGGCGCCGACCGATTCTGTCGAGGCCGCCTTCCTCGGTCAGGTGGCCGTCGAGGGACTCCGGGCCACGCGGATCGCCGTCTTCTTCGTGAACACCGCGTACGGGACCGGCATCCGCTCGGAGTTCCGCCGGTGGCTCCGCGAACGCGGGCGGCAACCGGTGGACGAGGTGCCGTACGTGATGGGCGCCGATCTCGAAACCCTGGTGGAGGCCTCGCTGGTACGGAGCCATCCCGACCTGGTGGTGCTCGTCGGGCGGCAGGCCGACGTCTCCCGGCTGGCGGCCCTGATCTACGAGCGGGATCCTTCGATCAAATTGCTGGCGGCCGATGGGGCCTACGACCAGCCGGCCGAGCTGGTGGAGGCCGCGGGCCCCGCGGCCGACTCGCTCTACCTCACGACCTTCTGGGTGGCGGACACCACGATTCCGATTCAGCGCGATTTCGTGCGGCGCTACCGGCTGGATTCCGGCCGGGATCCGACGCCGTTCGAGGCCATGCGATTCGACGCCGTGATGGTGCTGGCCCAGGCCATCCGGGAGGTCGGTCCCGATCGCGCGGCCATCCGGGACTGGCTCCGCTCCCTCGGGCGTTCGCGGCCTCCCTACGCCGGCGTGACCGGCGACATCACCTTCCGGCGCGGCGCGCGCCGGAATCTCCTGCTGGTCCGCCTGCGGGACGGCGTCCCCGTCGCCGTGCCCGAGGCCGGGGTCTGGTGACCATGACGAGTTCCGGCACTCATCCCGTCGCGCGCCGTCGCCGGCGCTCCCTCAGCATCCGCACGCTCTTCCTGCTCCTCGTCGGGATGGTCGGCACCTACGTCCTGGGCGTGTCCATCTTCCTGGCCGCGCGGATGCACCCGGGAGCCGTCCTCCTCCGGCAGGACACGGAGCCGGTCGTCGAGCTGTTCGGCGTGCTGAATGGCAGGTCGCAGCGGCTCGAGGCCCAGGTGCGCGACCTGCAGGGGCTCGTCGCGCTCGGCCCGCCCGGCTACCCGGCGGCGCTGAGCCGGTTGCGGGAGCAGCTGTCAGAGGCGCCGGACGAGCGGAGCGCGCGGGCCTTCATTGCGGTGCCGGAGGCGATGCGCGCCGCCATGGCCACCGCCGACGAGGCCATCGTGCGCCTCGAAACGGCGGCGCTCGAGGTAGTCAGCCTGCTGGAACTCGGCCGTTACGAGGCGGCCCAGGCCCGCATGATGTCCGTCAACGCGCTGGTCGGCGAAATGAACCGGCACCTCGCCGAGGCGGAGCGGCGCGGCCTCTCCGACCTGGTGCGCCGGGAGGACGAGCTGTCCCATGCAACCGGCCAGGCGCTCCGCGCGGTGACGGTCTGGCTGGTCATCGGGCTCTTCTTCCTCCCGACCGTCCTGATGCTGGCCTACCGCCGGCTCGGCACTCCCCTCCGCGACCTGGAGGAGGGGCTCACCCAGGTGGCCGAAGGCGACCTGCACGCCCAGATCCCGGTCCGGCACGCCGACGAGATCGGGCGGCTCGCGGAACATTTCAACCACATGACGTCGGTGCTGCGGGAGCGTGCGGAGGAGCAGGGCCGCTTTGCCGCGGCGGGCGAGCTCATCGCCGGCGTGGCGCACGAGGTGAACAACCCGCTGATGGCCATCTCGGCCATCGCGCAGCAGCGGCTCGAGGACGACGACCTCCGCGCCGATGACCGGCAGGACCTGATGCAGATCCTCCGCCAGTCGCGGCGCGCCGGCAAGCTGCTCTCCGGGCTGCTGCGCTTCGCGCGGAGCAGCAGCGAGCCTCGTGCCGAGACCGCCAACGTGAACAAGGTGCTCCGCGAGGCGATCGACCTGGTGTCGTACCAGTTCGGGGTGGCCGAAATCACCCTCGACGCACGGATCGATCCGGGCCTGCCGCGGGTCTACGGCGACCCGGCCCGTCTCGAGCAGGTGTTCGTCAACCTGCTGAGCAACGCGATCCACGCCGTCCGGCAGGTGGCGCCGCCCCGGACCATCTCGATCGCGAGCGGCGTGGACGCCGACGGTGTGCGGCTGACCCTCTCGGACAATGGGCCGGGCATCCCGGTCGCGCTGCACCGCCGGCTCTTCCGGCCCTTCGTCACGACGAAGGGCCGGCAGGGGACCGGGCTTGGCCTCTACATCTCGCGCCAGATCGTGCGGGACGCGGGTGGGGAAATCGAGGCGGAGTCGGCCCCCGAGGGCGGGGCGCGCTTCGTCATCCGCCTGCGGACGGCTGGCGATGCCGACTGGCTGACCACGCCCCGGGACCAGCAGCGGCCCTCGGAGCCATCGACGCTGGCCGGCGTGCGCGTGCTGCTGGTGGACGACGAGGCGGCGCTCCGCAGCCCGATCGCGCGCTTCCTCAAGCGGCGGGGTGCGGAGGTGAACGAGGCGGGGGATGGCGTGGAGGCGCTGGAGCGGATCGCCGCGCTCGGGGGGCAGGTCGACGTGCTGCTGGCCGACCTTCGGATGCCCCGGATGGACGGCGTGGCGCTCCACGCAGAGCTGCGCAAGAGCTATCCGGGCCTGGCGGACCGGGTCGTGTTCCTCTCCGGCGATCTCACGCACCTCACAAGTGGTTCGCATACCACTGGCAGCGCCGAAAACGCGATTCCACCCGATCGCATCCTGCTCAAGCCGGTCGCCCTGGAGGAAGTGGAGTCCCGGCTCCTGCAGGTGGTCCAGCGGACGCCGTCGCAGGGTTGAGCGCCCTCCACGCGGCCAGTTCGCGCCCCACCCGCTCCGCATCCCACTCCAGCTCACGACCCAGGATGGCCGCCACGCGCGGCGCGACCTGCGCGCCGTGGTCCACGGTCTCGTAGTGGAGGTGGATCCGCCGGACCAGGACGTCGTCGATGCGGGTGGCGAGTTCCCGGCGGGCGTGGTGCACGACCTCGGCCTCGATGGCGGGGTGATCGGGGTGGAGCCGGGCCAGCAGCTGCGGCTCCGAACGCCCGAGGTTGCACACCGCCGCCGCCTCCGTCCCGTAGTGCGTGAGCAGGTGCTCCGCCGTTTCGGCATCGAGGCCCAGGTCCATCACGGTCTGGCGCATCGGGCCGAGGTCGGCGGCCTCGCCGCCGGGCAGCGGTTCGGTGTCGGTTGATGCCCGCTCCGGCCGCGCCCGGCCCTCCCGCCGCGTCAGTTCCCCGACCACGTCGTCCACCAGCTCCGCCGCCATGGAGCGATAGGTCGTCAGCTTGCCGCCGGCGATCGTCAGCATGCCGCCGGGTCCGCGGCGAATCAGGTGTTCGCGGCTCACGGCCGAGGCCGCGCCGGCGTTTCCGGTGTCGAGGAGGGCCCGCACGCCGGCCCAGCTTGCGATGACGTCCTCCTCCGTCAGGTGCGCGTGCGGGAAGCAGGCGTTGGCCGAGCGCAGGAGGTAATGCACATCGGCCTCGGTCGCCGCGACGTCTTCCGGGGGGCCGGTCTCGTCGGTGTCGGTGGTGCCGATGTAGGAGAAGGCGCCCCAGGGCAGGACGAACATCACCCGGCCGTCGATCGGGCTGGTCAGGGTGATCGCCGCGGTGTGCCCGACCCGGTCCCGCCGCACCATCACGTGGGCGCCGCGCGTCCGGCGGAGCAACGGGCGGGCGCCGGGGTCCTCCAGGCGGCGCAGGTCGTCGGTCCACGGGCCCGTCGCGTTGACGACCACCGACGCGCGCACCTGGCCGTGGCGCATGAGGTCGTCCTCCACCACGGCGCCACGGACCTGCCCGCCGCTCTTCTCGAGTCCGATGACGCGGGTGTAGGTCGCCACCTCCGCGCCGTGCAGCACGGCCGAACGCGCGGTGGCCACCACCAGGCGGGCGTCGTCGCACTGGGCGTCGTAGTACCGGGCGCCTCCGACCAGTCCCCGCTCGCGCAGCATCGGCTCTTCGGCGAGCAGGGCGCGCTTGCCGAGGATGCGGTGTCGGCGCACATTCCGGAGCGGCGCCAGGAGGTCGTACAACAGCATGCCGGCCGCGAGCTTCCAGAGCGGCACCCGGTCGCCCTTGTGGACCGGGAAGACGAACGGCAGCGGGCGCACGAGGTGGGGCGCGATCCGCATCAGGGTCTGGCGTTCGCGGGCGGCCTCGTGCACGAGGCGGAGATGTCCCTGCTCGAGGTAGCGCAGGCCGCCGTGGATCAGCCGGCTGGACCGCGAGCTGGTGCCGGCGCCGAGGTCCGCGGCGTCGACCAGGGCGGTGCGCAGGCCGCGCATCGCGGCGTCGCGCGCAATGCCGGCGCCGGTGATGCCGCCGCCGATGACGAGCAGGTCGAACGGCCGGGACGTCAGCTTGTCCAAAGTCGCACGACGGAAGGAAACGTTACGAGTGTCCATGGCGTCCGAGGGCCGGCTTCCGCTGCCCAGTACGTGGTTTACCTGGCACAATCATCTGGTCCGGCCGGGCATGCGGGTGCTCGACCTGGCGTGCGGGGACGGCCGGCACAGCCTCGCGGCCGCCGCGCTCGGCGCGGCGGTCACGGCGTGGGACCATGACGCGGCCGCGCTGGACGTCGGCCGCGCGCT
>DAOMFQ010000029.1:0-15800 GCA_035429905.1 Gemmatimonadales bacterium | reverse complement strand
CCGATCAGCCCGCTGTGCCACGAGGTGCCGCACGCGGTGATGATGATCCGCTCGATGTTCACCAGCTCGTCGTCGGTCATGTTCAGGCCGGCCACGCGGGCGGTGCCCTCGTCCTCGAGCAGGTGGCCGCGGAGCGTGTTGCCCAGCGACTCCGGCTGCTCGCAGATTTCCTTGAGCATGAAATGCTCATAGCCGCCGCGCTCGATCGTGGCGAGGTCCCAGTCGATCCGGTTGACCGGCTTGTCGATGTGCTTGACCTGGAGGTCGCGCACCCGGTAACCGTCGCGGGTGAGCACCACCATCTCGCCGTCGTCGAGGTAGATGACGGAGCGGGTGTGTTCGAGCAGGGGCGAGGCGTCGGACGCCACGAAGCGCTCATCCTCGCCGACGCCCACGATGAGCGGCGAGCCGTTCCGCGCCGCCACCAGGACGTCGGGTTCGTCCACCGAAATCACCGCGATGCCGTAGGCGCCCTCCACCTCGCGGAGCGCCGCCGCTACCGCCTCCTCGAGGCTCCCCTGGTACAGCTCGCCGACGAGGTGGGCGAGGACCTCGGTGTCCGTTTCGGAGGTGAAGGTGTGGCCGCGCATCAGGAGCGCCTTCCGGATGGCGCCGGCGTTCTCGATGATGCCGTTGTGGATGAGGGCGATACGCCCCGACTGGTCGGTGTGGGGATGCGCGTTCGGGGTGGTCGGGGCGCCGTGGGTGGCCCAGCGGGTGTGCCCGATGCCCACCGTGCCCTTGGGGAGGTGCCCGGCCACCTGCTTCTCGAGGTTGGCGAGCTTGCCCGCCGCCTTGTGCACCGAGAGCCCGGTCCCGTTGATCACCGCGATGCCCGCCGAGTCGTATCCGCGGTACTCGAGCCGCCGCAGCCCCTCGAGGAGGAGCGTCGCCGCCTGCCGGGGTCCCACGTATCCGACGATACCGCACATAGTCCAGCTCCCTCGGGTCAGCGCAACAGCGTTCGGCAGGCCTCGATCAATGTACCCGCTTCGGCCGCGGTGGGCGCCTCGGCGATGAACCGGATGATCGGTTCGGTGCCCGAGGGCCTGAAGTGGACCCACCGGTCCGGCCACGAAAGGCGCAATCCATCGCGGTCGTCGACCGTGGCGTCCGCGAAACGCTTCCGGAGCGCCTGGTAGGCCGGGGCGAGGTCCGCGCCGCGCGGAGCCTTCGCCTTGACAATGTGATAGCGGGGCGCGGCCGCCACGAGCGCCGACGGCGTCTGCCCCGTCGCCGCCAGAAGTTGCAAGATAAGGGCCACCCCCACAGGGGCGTCACGCCCGATGTGCACCGACGGCAGGATCACCCCGCCGTTCCCTTCTCCCCCGACGACGGCCTGCTCGTCCCGGATCATCCGCGCCACATGGGCCTCGCCCACCGGAGCCCTGAGGAAGCGGGCGCCGCCGGCGCGCGCGGCGTCTTCCACCACGAGGCTGGTGGACAGGTTGGCGACCACCACGGGCGACTTCCCTCCCTTGGGCAGCGCGTCGAGGACGGCGCGCACCGCGAACGCCAGCGTGTAGTCCTCGCCGATCGGCTCGCCGCGCTCGTCCACCACCGCCAGCCGGTCCACGTCGGGGTCCACCGCCATCCCGATGTCGGCGCCGGACGCCTTCACCAGGCGCGAGAGGTCGCCGAGGTTCTCGGGGAGCGGCTCCGGCGGGCGCGGGAAGCGCCCGTCGGTCTCGAGGTTGATGGCGCTGACCCGGCATCCGAGCGCATCCAGCAGCGGCGGAATGGAGGTGCCGCCCGCGCCCCGCACGCAGTCGAGCGCCACGTGGAAGCGCCGAGCGCGGATCCGCGCCACGTCCACCATCGGCAGCGCGAGCACCAGGTCGAGATGCCGGGCGATGGCGCCCGGGTCGTCTCGGACCGCGCCCAGGCCGTCCCAGCCGGCCCGGGCGGGGCCTTTCTCGGCGAGCGCGCGCACCGCCGCGCCGGAGTCCCCGTCGAGGAAGATGCCGTCCGGGCCGACGAGCTTGAGGGCGTTCCACTCGACCGGGTTGTGGCTCGCCGTGAGCATCAAGCCGGCGCCGGCGTGGTGGTGCTCGACCGCCAGCTGGAGGGTGGGCGTGGGTACCACCCCGATGTCGATCACTTCGACGCCCACCGACATCAGCCCGGCCGTGGCCGCGCGGGCGAACATCAGGCCGCTGGTGCGCGCGTCCCGTCCGAGGACTACCCGTGGGAGCCCCTGCGCGATGGCCCAGGCCCCGAGCGCGGCGGCGTGGCGCGCCACCAGTTCCGGGGTGAGGTCTTTCCCGACGATGCCTCGCATGCCGGAAACGCTGATCATCAAGGTGTCGGACATCGGGAGTCCCCCGCCGGAGGCGGGCGTCAGACGTGAATCGGGAGCTTGCCGGGATCCGGGAAGGCGGCGCAGAACGCGCCGACCACCGCCGGGTCGAACTGGTGTCCGGTGCAGCGACGCAATTCCCCGAACGCGTTGGCCGGCGTGAGCGATTCGCGGTACGCGCGGTTGGTCGTCATCGCATCGAAGGCATCCACCACCGCCACAATCCGCGCCTCGACCGGAATCTCATCGCCCGCGAGGCCGTCGGGGAAGCCGTCGCCGTCGAGCCGCTCGTGATGGGAGCGCGCGATGTGCAGTACCACGGGGCGGTCGCGCGCCAGGGGCGCCAGGATGCGCTCGCCGAGGACGGTGTGCTCCGTGATGTGACGGAACTCGTCGGGCGTCAGGCGGCCCGGCTTGTTCAGGATCGCCTCGCGGGTGCCGATCTTGCCGATGTCGTGGAGCTCGGCGCCCAGGCGGAGGTTGTCGAGGAAGTCGCCGGTGTACCCCAGCATGACGGCGGTGCGCACCGCGTAGTCCCGCACCCGCTGCGAGTGCCCGCGGGTGTACGCGTCCTTGGCCTCGAGGGCGTGCGCCAGCGTCTGGGCGCCCTCCAGGAACAGCTCCTGGATCCGGGCCCGCTGTCGGCGCACCTCCTCCTCGAGGTGCTGCTGGTAGAAGCGGTTTTGGAGGGTGAGCTCGCGCTTTTCCAGGGCCCGCGCGACGCGGAGCTGCACCTCGCCGAGCACCATCGGCTTCGCGATGTAGTCGAGCGCGCCCTGCTTCAGGCAGTCCACGGCGATCTGCACGTCGGACACCGCGCTCAGCATGATGACCGCAGTGTCGCGATAGCGCCGCCGCACCTCCTCCAGCAACGCCACCCCGTCCTTCCCCGGCATCCGGATGTCGCTGATGAGCACCGCCACCTCGCCGTGCTCGGCGAGCAGGGCCAGCGCCTCGTCGGCCGAGGCGGCGGCGAGGCATTCGAGCCCCTGCGATTGGACCACGCGCACCATCGCGTCGCGCACCTGCGGGTCATCGTCGACCACGAGGCAGCGCGCCGCCACGGCGGCAATCGGATTTCCGGGAGTGTTCACCACGCGTGCAAGGTAGGCCCGCGCCACGCAATTCTCAACGCGACGCCTTGCCGCAACGCCTTCTCCCCCATAAGGTTCCTCCACCTCAACCGGTGTGATCCATGACACAGATTCTGCCGCACGACCTCGAATCGGGATTGGCGACCAGGGCCGTGCACGCCGGCCAGGTCCCGGAGCCGCTTTCGGGCGCGGTGATGACCCCCATCTACCAGACCTCGACCTACGTCCAGCAGGGAATCGGGAAGCACAAGGGCTACGAATACGCCCGCACCGACAATCCCACCCGGCAGGCGCTGGAGCGAAACGTGGCGGCGCTCGAAGGGGGCCGGCACGGGTTCGCCTTCGGATCGGGGCTCGCGGCGCTGGACGCGGTCCTCAAGGTGCTCAAGAGCGGCGATCACGTCGTGTGCGGGGAAAACCTGTACGGCGGCAGCCACCGCCTCATGGAGCGGATCTACACCAAGTTCGGGCTCCGGTTCACGTACGTGGACAGCCGCGACATCCGGAACGTCGAGGCCGCGCTCCGGCCGGAGACCCGGATGGTCTATTGCGAGACCCCGACCAACCCGATGATGGCGCTCACCGACCTGGCCGCCCTGGGAGACCTCACCCAGGCCCACGGGTACCTCTTCGTGGTCGATAACACCTTCGCCACCCCGATCTTCCAGCGGCCGCTCGAGTTCGGCGCCGACGTCGTCCTGCACAGCACCACCAAGTACCTGAATGGCCACAGCGACATGGTGGGCGGCGTCCTGGTCACCACGCGCGACGACCTCGCGGAGCAGTTCGGGTTCATCCAAAATGCCTCCGGCGCGGTGCCCGGCCCGATGGACTGCTTCCTGGCCCTCCGCGGCACCAAGACGCTGCCGCTCCGCATGCGCCAGCACGACGCCAACGGCCGCGCCGTGGCCGAGTGGCTCGCCGGACGGAAGGACGTCCAGCGGGTCTACTACCCGGGGCTCCCCTCGCACCCCCAGCACGAGCTGGCCAAGCGCCAGATGGGCGGATTTGGCGGGATGATCTCCTTCGACGTGGGCGACGTGGCCCGGGCGCACCGGATCGCCGAGCACACGAAGATCTTCTCGCTGGCGGAATCGCTGGGCGGCGTGGAGAGCCTGATGGGGCATCCTGCCAGCATGACCCACGCGTCGGTGCCGCCCGCCATGCGAAGCGCCATGGGCCTCACCGATTCGCTCCTCCGGCTCAGCTGCGGCATCGAGGACGTGGCGGACCTGATCGCGGATCTCGACCGGGCCATGCGGACTTGAGGATGCCCCTGAGCGCTGTATCATTCTGAAACAATCCGGGTCCGCCCGGCGTAGGGGCGGCATCCCTTAACCAGGCCCGTACATGTCGAACTTGCCCGCCCCGCGGCCCCGCCGCACGCTGCCAGAAATCGCCCCGGTTTCGTGGGAACATCCCGCGGACCGGGCCGCGTTGCAGGCGCTCCGCGCCATCCCCGGCGTCGATGAGGTCATCCGGAAGGTCCTCGCCATCCTCGGCGGCGAGCGCGGCATCCGGCTGCTGTTCCAGGCGAACGCCGTCCGCGTGGGGCCGGTTCAGTTCCCGCGCCTCTGGCAGATGCACATCGAGAACTGCACCACCTTCGGATGGGACAAGGTGCCCGAGCTGTACGTCACGCAGACGCCGATCTTCAACGCCGGGGCGTACGGGGTGGACGATCCCTTCATCGTCCTGCACTCCGCCGCCCTCGAAATCCTCGACGAAGCGGAGATCCGCACCCTCCTGGCCCACGAGCTGGGCCACGTGATGAGCGGGCACTCCCTGTATCGGACCATCGCGGCCATCCTGGCGCTGGTCAGCCTGGGCGCGCTCCCGATGCTCGCCGGGATCGCCTTGCTGCCAGTGAAGCTCGCGTTCCTCGAGTGGAGCCGGAAGTCGGAACTGTCGGCGGACCGCGCCGGCCTGCTGGGCTGCCAGGACGTGATGGTGGCGCAACGACTCGACCTCAAGATGGCCGGCGGCGGCCGGGGCGAGTACTTCACCGAGGCCGACCTCAACCTCGACGCCTTCATGGCGCAGGCCCACGAGTACACGAGCACCAACGAGGGCCTCGACATCGTGTACAAGGTGCTGCACACGCTCGGCGTGACCCACCCGATGCACACGGTGCGCGCGGCGGAAATCCAGAAATGGGTGGCCGCGGGCGACTACGAGCGCATCCTGGCCGGCGAGTACGTCCGCCGGGGGAGCCCCGACGACCAGCGCCCGCTCGGTGACCACTGGCGCGATGCCAAGGAGTACTACTCGAAGGAAGCGAAGGACTTCGGGCAGCAGGTGGGCGAGGCGATGCGCAGCACGGCAACCAAGGCCGCGGAAGCATTCCGCAACGCACAGAAACGCGGCTCCAGCGCGTGAAGGTTCTGATCGTTGGCGGCGGGGGCCGCGAACATGCCCTCGCGTGGGCGCTCCATCGCGAACACCCCGCCGTCCAACTCAGTGCCGCACCGGGCAACCCCGGCATCGCCACCCTCGCCACCCTCCTCCCCATTCCCTCCGACGACATCGCCCGCCTCACCGAGGCGGCGGTGGCGCATGCCTACGACCTGACGATCATCGGACCGGAAGTCCCGCTGGCCCTGGGCCTCGCGGACCGCCTACGCGAGCGGGGCCGGCTCGTGTTCGGCCCCTCTGCCATCGCGGCGGCGCTCGAGGCGTCGAAGGCGTTCTCGAAGGACGTGATGGAGGCGGCCGGCATCCCGACGGCCGCCAGCCGCACCTTTACCGAACTCGCCCCTGCACTGGCGTACGTCGACGCCCACGCGGAGCCGCTGGTCGTGAAGGCGTCGGGCCTCGCCGCGGGCAAGGGCGCCATCGTGTGCAGCTCCCGGCGCGAGGCCGCGGACGCGGTGCGCGCCATGCTCGGCGAAGGCCGCTTCGGCGAGGCAGGGCGGACCGTCGTCATCGAGGCGTTCCTCCTCGGAGAAGAGCTCTCCGTCCTTGGCCTGACGAACGGCGAGGAGGTGACCCTCCTGCCGGCGTCGCAGGACCACAAGCGGCTCGGCGAAGGCGACACCGGACCCAACACCGGCGGGATGGGGGCCTACGCGCCGGTGACCCCGGCCACCCCGGCGCTCCTCGAGCGGATCCGACGCGAGGTCATGCTGCCGGCGCTCGTCGAGCTCGACCGCCGTGGCGCCCGGTTCCAGGGGTGCCTCTACGCGGGGATCATGGTGGACCCCGCCGGCGCGCCGTTCGTGGTGGAGTTCAACTGCCGGTTCGGCGACCCGGAGACCCAGGTGGTGCTGCCCCTCCTGGCCGGCGGGCTCGGCGACGCCCTGCTCCGCGTGGCCGAAGGCAAGCCAGCGGGGCCGCTCGCGGTGCGCCCCGGCGCCTCAGTCACCACAGTGCTGGCTGCACGCGGCTACCCGGATGCCCCGGAGAAGGGCGCGGCCATCACCATTCCCGCCCAGATGCCCGAGGGGGTCACCGTCTTCCACGCCGGCACCAGCAGGGGCGCGGACGGGGTGCTCCGGGCTGCCGGGGGTCGGGTACTCAACGTGACCGCCGTGGCACCCAGTTTCGAGGCAGCCCAGCAGCGGAGCCGGGAGGGGGCCGAGGCGATCGAATTCGAAGGCAAGGTCTGGCGGCGGGACATCGGGTGGCGGGAGGCCGAGCGGCGGCTGGGCAGGGGGGCAGCGGAGGGGGGGTGAGGTGTGGGGGTGTCAGGTCGGGCGGCGTCACATTACCGTTGGGCTGATCGTTCCCTTCTCCAGGAGGCTCCCGTGCGCACCGCGTCCCTCGCGCTGGCAATTCTCGCCGTCGCGGCCTGCAGCAGCGATCCCAACATGAACAACCCGCCCGTCACCACGGACGTGGAAATCGTGGACGGTGCCGCCACCAAGGGCGCGCTCGCCTTCGACCCGAATCCCTTCACCATGAGCCTCGCGTCGCAGTCCGAGGTCGAGTGGGGCAACGCGGATGGGACCACCCACACGGTGGTGGCTGACGGAGGCGAATTCACCTCGGCGAACATCAGTCCGGGCAGCAGCTATTCGCACATCTTCACGAACCCGGGGACGTACGCCTATCATTGCTCGATTCACCCCTCGATGGTGGGATCGATTGTCGTGACGCCCTAGCGCCGCGCGGCCGAAGGCCCTGCCTGATGCCGGAACTCCCAGAAGTCGAAACCATCGTGCGCGACATCCGGCCCGAAGTCCTGGGCCGGACCGTCGTGCGCGCCCAACTCTCCCACACCGACGTGCTGCGCGGAGTCACCCGGGCCGCCCTGACCCGCGGCCTGGCGGGCGCCCGCATCGGCGACCTCTTCCGCCGGGCCAAGCACGCCGTCTTCGACCTCGGCGCGCGCCGGCTCATCGTGCAGCCCGGGATGACCGGCTCGCTCCTCGTCTACGACCGGCCGCTCGACGACGACGAGGCGCGCTACGCCGTGCTCCGCGCCACCCTGGACGACGGCCGGCTCCTGGTCTATCGAGACGTGCGGCGCCTCGGCACGCTGCTCTGGCTCGATGCCAAGGGCTGGGCCAGATATGACGCCGCGATCGGGCCGGAGCCGCTCACGCGGGAGTTCACCCCTGCCGTCATGCGCGCCGCGGCCGGCCGAACGAAGCAGTCCATCAAGAAGGCGCTCATGGACCAGCGCCTGCTGGCCGGCGTCGGCAACATCTACGCGAACGAGGCGCTCTTCGCCGCGGGCATCGACCCGTCGCGCGAGGCGGTGCGGCTGTCGGAGCCGGAGTGGGCGGCACTGCACCGCGAGCTCCGCCGCATCCTCACCGCGGCGGTGTCCGGGCGCGGAAGCACCGTCCGCGACTACCGGACCGGCACCGGCGCCAAGGGCGGGTTCCAGCTTTCGCACCTCGTGTACGGCCGCGAGGGAGAGCCATGCGTCCGGTGTGGCACCAGGCTCGCGGGCACCCACTCGCTCGACGCGCGCATCACCGTCTTCTGCCACCGCTGCCAGACCTGATGGCCCAGCTCGCCTCGCTGCCCCTCGCCTCCGCCGACCTCGACGCCCTCAGGGAGCGAGTGCGCCTGATGGCAGAGAACCGGCCGGCGGTGTACCGGATGACGGACCCCGCCGGCCGGGTCCTGTACGTGGGGAAGGCGAAGCGGCTGCGGGCTCGGCTGATGACCTACTTCCGGGCCAGCTTCCCGTCGGACAAGTCCGCCCGAATCCTCCACGCCGCCGGCGACATCACCTGGGACTACGTTCACAGCGACTTCGCCGCCTGCCTCGGCGAGCTGCGGCAGATACGCCAGCTGCGCCCGCCGTTCAACGTGACGATGAACCGGACGCGCCGGGCGGTGTTCGTGAAGATTCTCGATTCGCCGGCGCCCAAGGTGTACGCCGGGGCCACCATCGGGCGGCAGGACGGCCGGGTGTACGGCCCGTTCCGCTCGCCGACGCGGGTAGCCGAGGGTGTGCGGGTGCTGAACGACCTGCTGGGTCTCCGCGATTGCGAGGCGCGGATGCCGATCGTCTTCGCGGATCAGGGCGACCTGTTCACTGCCGAGGCGCAAGCGGCCTGCCACCGGCACGAACTGGGGCAGTGTACCGGCCCGTGCGCCGGGCTGGTGAGCGAAGTGGAGTATCGACGGCGGATCGATACGGCGGTCGCATTCCTGGAGGGGCGCACCGTGCAGCCGATCGACCGCGCCATCGCCGCGATGCAGGAGGCGGCGGGGGCGCAGGACTACGAGCGGGCGGCCCGATACCGGGAGCGGTTCGAGCAGCTCGAGTGGCTCCTCGCCGCCACGGCGCGATCCCGCTCGGCGGTGGATCTCCTGACCTTCGTGTACCGGGACCCCGGCGTCTTCGGCGACGACCGGGCCTACCTCATCCGCCGGGGCACCGTGCGCGCCTGTTTTCCCTACCCCACCACGCCGATCGAGCGGATCGCCTTCGGGGGGGTCGTGGAGGAGGAGCTGGCTCGGGAGGAGCCGGCCACCGGCCCGCTCCCCATCGAGGCGGTGGATGAAATCCTGCTCCTGATGTCCTGGTTCCGGGTGCATCCGGAGGCGTTGAAGCGAACCACCCCGCTGGCCGAGTGGGGCGACTAGCCTCAAGGCGCCGGTAGCTGTTCCAACGTGAAACCAACCAGCAGGCCTTCCGTAAGGGGCAAGTCCCCCAACCCCTTGCCGAGGTCCCAATGTCCGTCCGTTCAGCCGTCCTGACCGCCGCCCTGGCGGCGATGCCCTATGCACTGACCGCCCAGACGCCGGCTCCCGCCGCGCCGGCCACCGCGACGACCAGCGCCACCGCGGCCGCACCGGCGGCTCCCGAGGTCCACCCGAAGGTGGGCAACGAGATCGAGCTGGGTCGCAAGTTCACGGCGTGGCTGTACGTCGGGCAGTTCGACAGCCTGTTCACGCGCATGAGCAAGGACGCGCAGGAACAGATGAAGTCCCCCGATGAAATGGCGGGAGAGTTCGACCAGTTCACCGCGCAGGTGGGCGAGGAGACGGGCGTGGTGGAAGAGAAGGTGGTGATGCGGAAGGGCAACCCGCAGTACTGGCGTACCGCGAACTTCTCGATGGCCCCCGAGCCGATCATGATCCGCTGGGTCATCGTCAATGGCGAGATCTGGGGCATCGGCATCAATCCGGCAAGCCAGGCACCGCCGATCGATCCGGTGCAGTAGGCGCTATTCGTCTCCGGCCGCGAGCAAGGGCACCAGGCGTGCTCGCGGCGGGAGCCCCGCCTCCAGCTCCATGATCCCCACCGACGGCGGCAGGTCGAAGCGACGAGCCCCGGCCCCGCCCGGGTTCATGGCCGTGACCGTCACGTCCACCGTGGCCAGCAGCGGCCGGTGCGTGTGCCCGAAGATGAGCACGTCGGCCTCCGGATAGGCCGCGTTGAGCGCCTCGGGCGTCGGGCTGCCGAACTGGTTGCCGTGGGTGACCACGATCCGGATCCCCTCGAGTTCCAGCTCCGCCACCTTGGGCAGCTTCGCCTTCACCTCCCACCCGTCGGTGTTGCCATAGACCGCCGTCACCGGTGCGATGGCCTCCAGCTCGGTGAGCAGGTCGAGCGGGCCGATGTCGCCGGCGTGGAGGATGTGGTCCACTTCCCTGAAGACCTCGAACACCTCCGGCCTCAGCAACCCATGTGTGTCGGAAATGATGCCCAGCCGCATTCGCCTCCCTCAACACGAAAAGCATTCACGAAAGCACGAAGAGACGAAAGCACGAAAGACTTCAATGTTGTTCTTTCGTGGCTTCGTGTCTTCGTGGATTCAGTGCCGTCTACTCGGAAGCCTGCCCACCCCACCGGGGGGCGATGTCGATGCCCAGCTCGAGCTGGTCGAGCACCCGTTGGACGATGAAGTCCACGAGCTCGCTGATGGCGGTGGGGCGGTGATAGAAGCCCGGCGCGGCGGGGATCACGATGCCGCCGGCCTCGGCGAGAAGCGTCAGGTTGCGGAGGTGCACCAGCGATAGCGGCGTCTCCCTCGGCACCACGATCAGCTTCCGGCGCTCCTTGAGGGCCACGTCGGCGGCCCGCTCCACCAGCGAACGGCTCGAGCCCTGGGCAATCGCCGACACCGTGCCCATCGAGCAGGGGCAGATGACCATCCCGGCCCACCTGGCGGAGCCCGAGGCGGGCTTGGCGCCGCGGTCGCTGTCGGGATACACGGTGACGCTGCTCCAGTCCCCGCCGGTCGCGCGCTGCAGCGCCTCGAGCGAGACGATGCCGCACTCGGCTTCGAGCAGCCGCTGTCCGTGGCTCGTCACGATGAGCCAGACCGGCACCTTCCGCGTGGCCAGGACCTCCAGGAGCCGCACCGCATAGGGAGCCCCCGAGGCACCGGATACCGCCACCACGATCGGGAGCTGGGTCACCGACCCCTCTGGTTCCCGGTCGGCGTGCGCACCGGGTGCGGCGGCGCCTTCGGCGGCGGCGGCATCTTCTTCGGGCCCTCCGGCGTGCCCTTCTTGGGAATCCCCGGCTGCTTGGGCGCCGGAATCAACGGTCCACGCTTCATCGCTCGATCCTCCCTTCTCAGTCCTCGGTCCCCAGTCCTCAGTCCTCAGTCCTCAGTCCTCAGTCCTCAGTCCTCGAACCTACCACTTCCCCCGCTCACGCCGCTCGAGGCGATCCCCGAAATACTCTCCCCAGCGACGGTCCACAAGCCGGATGGTCTCCTCCGGCATCGCCACCGGCGGCGGATAGCCCGGCTTCCAGGTGGCGTCGATGGCCACCCGGCCGCCGTACACCGGCTTGGCGCCAATGAACTCCTGGCGCTCGAAGAGCAGGTCGCGCGCCGGATCGAACCGGGTGAAGATGCCCCACACGATGTTGCCCTCGTCGGCGAGGTCCACGTCGTCGCTCACCGCCGCCACGAACTTGACGGGGCCCAGCCCCTCCCAGCGGAGGAGGCGCTCCAGCACGGCGCGCGGTTCACTCCTGACCTGGACCACCACGAAGCCGCCCTCGAGGACCCGGTGGGGGCCGATCCGGCGATCGAAGGCCGACGGGTCCTCGATCGCCGTGGGCGGCGCGTCCGTAGTCGCCACCTCTCCGGTCGCATCCAGCACCAGCTTGCTGCCCACGTGCATCTCGAACGAGGTGTAGTCCAGGGTGTCGAGCGGCGCGATCGGCAGGAGCAGCATGCGGTCGCGCGGGTCGAAGCGGTGCCAGAGTTCCCGCAGCGTGCTGGCAAAGCTCCGAACCGGCACCTCGGGGCGCACCATCACCACGCACTTGGTGAGCGCCAGCTGCCCGGTGCCCAGGAGGTTCAGCGCCGTCTTGAACGCCTCCAGCGGGTGACGCACCTTCACCGACACGGTGAGCAGGTTGTGGAACACGGCGTCGTCGCTGGCGAAGAGGTCCACGATGTTCGGGTTCACCACCCGGATGAGGGGACCGATCATCTCGCCGGCGGCGAGGCCGATCCACTTGTCCTCCTGGGGCGGCTTGCCCACGACGGCGCCGGGATAGATGGCGTCCCGGCGTCGCGTGACCGCCTTCACGTGGAACACCGGGAACGGCGAGGCCTCGGAGTAGTGCCCGTAGTGGTCGCCGAAGGGGCCCTCCATTCGCCGCTCGCCCGGGGGCACGACTCCCTCGAGGATGAAGTCGGCGTTGGCCGGGACGGGCAAGGAGATGCTCTTGCCGGGCACGAACCTCGTCGCCCGCCCCCGGAGAAATCCCGCGAGGCCCAACTCGTCGAAGTCCTCGGGCAGCGGCAGGATGGCGGAGAGCATGGTCATCGGATCCCCACCGAGCACGACGGCGGCCTCGAGCGGCTGGCCGAGTCGTTCCGCCTCGTGATGGTGCCCGCGTCCCCCCTTCATGCTCTGCCAGTGCATGCCCGTGGTCTTCTCATCGAACACCTGCAGGCGGTAGAGGCCGAAGTTCCGGACGCCGTTCGACGGATTGTGCGTGATCGTGGGCCCGAAGGTGATGAACGGACCTGCGTCCCTCGGCCAGCTCCACAGATTGGGCAGCCGATCGAGCCGCGGTGGCTCGACCACGTCCTGCACCGGCGCGCGGCGCACCATGCGGGGCCGCAGGAAGCGTGCGCGGAGCAGGGTGGCCCGAAGCTCCCAGAACTTTCCGAGCGAGGGAGGATTCAGCTTCTGAAAGGTCTCGATCAACTCGCGGCCGATGGCCTCGGGCGGCCGGCCCAGGGCGAGTTCCATGCGGCGCGCCGACCCGTACAGGTTCATCGCCAACGGAAAATCCGCACCCCTGACCCGCTCGAAGAGCAGCGCCGGGCCGTCCTGGCGGATGACCCGCTGGGTGATCTCGGCCACCTCGAACTTCGGGTCCACCTCGGTGCTGACGCGCAGGAGCTCGCCTCGCGCCTCGAGGTGGCGGACGAAGTCCCTGAGTCCGTCGAAGCGGGGCACTGGAGGGGTCACCGGGGTCTCACACGAGCCGGTCGAGAAGGGCGAAGCCGAACACGGTCACCGACATGACCGCGTTCATCCGGAAGAAGGCCGCGTCGAGGCGGGAGAGGTCACCGGGCTTCACGAGCTGGTGCTCGTAGGCCAGGATGCACGCGGCCGCGCCGACTCCCACGTAGTACCACACGCCGAACCCCGCCCCCCAGCCGAAGAGAGCCAGCGCCGGAATCGTCACCCCGTGAAGCAGCTTGGCGAGCAGGATGCTGCGGGCCTCGCCCAGGCGGACGACCGCACTCCGGAGCCCGCTCGCGCGGTCAAACGCGGCATCGGGCAGCGCATAGAAGATGTCGAACCCGGCCACCCAGGTGGCCACGGCCGCGGTGACGGCGGCCAGCAGCCACGCGGGTCGGCTCCACGCGCCGGTGACCGCGAGCCACCCACCCACCGGCGCGATGGCCAGGCTCATGCCGAGCCAGAGATGGGGCCACCAGGTAAAGCGCTTGGAGAGGCTGTACCCCATGACCCAGGCGAGCGCCAGCGGGCTGAGGAGGAAGCAGAGCGGGTTGAGCGCAGAGGCGGCCCAGAGGAAGGTGGCGGCCGCCACGACGACCGAGCCCCACGCCTGCGCCACGCTGAGTGCACCCCGCGGGAGCTCGCGTGCCTTCGTGCGGGGATTCCGCGCGTCGAAATCGCGGTCGGCGATCCGGTTGAAGCCCATCGCCACCCAGCGGGCCGCGGTGAACGCCACCACCACGAGCCCCACCGTCCGCCAGGTCACCGGCACCTGCGCCGCGGCGGCGAGGACGCCCAGGAGGGCAAAGGGCAATGCGAAGAGGGTGTGCGGCAGCTTGACGAAGTTGACGTAGCGGACGAGGAGGGACTCCCCGGCGAGCAGCTGGCCCTCGCTCACGCGCGGATCCCCACGTGGACGGCGCAGACGCCGCCGAGAAGGAGGTCCCACGTCACGTCGCGAAAGCCGGCCCGCGTCATCCGCTCGCCCAGGGCGGGCGGCGCGGGAAAGACGCGCACCGATTCCGGCAGCCAGTTGTAGGCGTTGCTGTGATGGGACACCAGCCGGCCGATCCGGGGCAGGATGTGCTGGAAGTAGAACAGGAAGATGCCGCGGAGGGGCTGCCACGACGGGATGCTCATCTCGAGAATCACGAACCGGGCCCCCGGCTTGAGCACGCGCGCCGCCTCGCGGAGCCCGGCGTCGAGATCCATCAGGTTGCGGATGCCGAACCCGACGGTGGCCCCGTCGAAGGTGGCATCGGGGTGCGGCAGTTCGAGCGCGTCCGCCGCCACGCTCCGGATGGCGTCCGCCTTGCCGTGGCCGAGCTGCAGCATCCGCGGCACGAAGTCGGAGCCGATCACGACGCCCCGGAACCCGGGGCGATGCGCCAGGGTGGCCGCGAGGTCGAGTGTGCCGGCGCAGAGGTCGAGATACCTCCCGCCCGGAACGCGTTCCCAATTGAGACGCGCGATCGCCTTCCGGCGCCAGTGCTTGTCGAGGTTTGCGCTGAGTAGGTGATTCAGGAAATCGTAGCTCGGGGCGATGGCGTGGAACATCCCGCGCACATAGGAGCGCTTTTCCGCGCCGCCCGATACTGGTAACTTCCTGTCCGTGGCTAACATAGGCGGCCAATCTACCCTTCACGGAAAGCCCTCCGCAAGGCGGAGGGGAGCCCGTGGCTAAGCCCGGCATCGACTTGGTGACCGCGTCCGACCAGGACGTGGTGCTCGAGGCGCGCGACGGGCGACAGGCGGCGTACCGTGAATTGGTGCGCCGGTATGAGCGACCGATCTTCTCCCTCATCTACCGCATGGTCCGCAATCGCGAGCAGGCGGAGGATCTCTCGCAGGAGACGTTCGTCAAGGCGCTCAACGCGATCGAGTCCTACCGACCCGAGTACAAGTTCTCCAGCTGGATCTTCAAGATCGCCAACAACGTGGCCATCGACCATCTGCGGCGCAGGGAACTCGACACCCTCTCCCTCGATGGATCGCCGCACGCCCTCACCCCCGAGGCGGTGCAGGCCAGCGCGCTCCAGCTCGGAGATCGCCAGGAAACCGCCCTCGAGGAAATGGAGGCCAAGGAGCTGGGCGGTGAGATCGAGCGGGCCATCGCCGGCCTTCGGCCCGAGTATCGCTCGTGCATCCTGCTCCGGCACGTCGAGGGCAGGCCGTATGAAGAAATCGCCACAATGCTGGACCTCCCGCTGGGCACGGTGAAGACGTACATCCACCGTGCCCGCGGGGAACTCAGGCAGGCGCTGGCGCATTTGCGCCAGTGAAACCCCGGGCCCGGCGGGCCCGTAGGAGGGGCGTCATGACGGACCTCATTGCCACCCACCTCACACCGGACGAGCTCGACGATTGGCTCGCAGGGTCCCTCGCGCGGAATCGCGAGGCCCACCTGCACGGCTGCGCCGACTGCCGGCGCCTGGCCGATGCCGACCGCGCGCTGGCGCACCTGCTCGGAACTCTCCCGCTCTTCAGCCCGGCCGCCGGATTCGGCGACCGGGTCATGGCGCTGGTCGGCTCGGGCGGCTACGCCGAGTACTGCG
>DAOMFQ010000028.1:0-15813 GCA_035429905.1 Gemmatimonadales bacterium | reverse complement strand
CACCAACCCCGGCGCGAGCGCCGCTGCAGCCCCTGCTTACCGGCCTGATCATCTTCGAGGGCCCCGGATAGAGTAACCGGTCGTTCTGCGGCCGGGGGCGTGAACAATCCTCCTGTGCACACGTGACCAGTCACGCGCCATGGAAATCATTCCCGGAGACCTGGCCCTCCTCGCCTGCACGTGCCCGGCCCTTCGGTATGACGCGCTCGTTGGGGGACTCTGCTCCGTGCCCAACAGGGAGCGGTCCGAGGCCAATTCGACCGGTGCATGCCCCCATCCTTGCCGCACCGCAACACGGGCGTGGCCATGTGGGTCGAGAAGCGGCAGCCTCCGGCTGGACCGGATGAAGGGATTCTCACAAGCACTTCCGTGCGGCTGGCGCACCGGCCTCCCATATTTTGGCTGTTGTCCGGTCGCTGCCGCGACTTGCCAGTTGCCGAGTGCGGAGAGCCCATGCTGACGCGCTTCCGGAACCGCCGAGAGGCGGGATCGTACCTCGCGGCCGCACTCCGCCCGCTGGTCGATGGGCATGGGGTGCAAGTCCTCGCGCTCCCGCGAGGCGGGGTGCCTGTGGGGTATGAAGTCGCCCTGGAGCTGGCCGCCCCGCTCGACGTCTTCATCGTCCGCAAGCTCGGCGTGCCGGGTCACGAGGAGCTTGCGATGGGCGCCCTCGCCGAGGGCGGCGTGCGCGTGTTGAACCGGGACGTGATCGGCCCGCTGGGCATTCCGCCTGAGGTGATCGAGCGGGTGACGGTTGCGGAACAAGCCGAGCTCCGGCGCCGGGAGCAGTTGTACCGGGGAGAATCGCTGGGCCCGGACCTGGCCGGTCGCACCGTCGTGCTGGTGGACGACGGTCTCGCCACCGGCTCCACCATGGCCGCCGCGGTCGAAGGGGTCCGCGCCAGGCACCCCAGCAGAATCGTGGTGGCGGTGCCGGTGGCCTCCCGCGAAGCGATGGAAGCGCTGCGCCGGTCGGCCGGTGAGTGCGTGTCGGTCCTGACGCCCCGGTCGTTCGGCGGGGTCGGCGAGTGGTACGAGGACTTCCGCCAGACCACCGACGACGAGGTGCGGGCGCTTCTTGAAGCGGCCCGCCGCCGTGTCGACGGCGCTCCGTGGAGATCGGACTAGGTCCCGGGCGGGCGCCCCGCCCGTCTTGCCGGGCCCCAGAGCGGACCGTATGTTGGCTCCGCTGGCGGGGCGCGCGGTGCGCCGCCGCGTCCTCAATTCCGTTCGGGAGGCTGGAATGCGTCGTGTTGCCTTGCTCGTTGGCGCAGTGCTCCTCGCAGGGTGCGCCAAGTCGGAAACGCCGCCGCCCGCCGAGGTCGCGGCTGCGCCCTCCATCAACCTGGCCGACCTCACGGGAACCTGGACGTCCGTCACGACCGCCCAGGGGAGTGACAGCGCGTTGGTCACGTCGACGATCGTGGCCTCGGCCGACCCGATGGCGTGGACCATCACACTCCCGGGCCGCGATCCGATGCCGTACAATGTCACGGTCTCGGGCGACAGCCTCATCACCGGCATGGGACCCTATGAGAGCGTCCTGCGTCCCGGCGTCCAGGTGACCACGACCGGCGTGCTCCACCTGGTCAACGGGCAACTGACCGGCCCGCTGGTGGCGCACTACACGACGACCGGGGCCGATTCGATCCTGAATCTCTGGACCACGGCGACTCGCGCGCCATGAACTGATTCGGGCATCCTCCACGCTCCGCACGGGCGTCCCATAACTACCGGGGCGCCCGTGGCGGTTTGGGGTCTCGCCATGATGCCTCGCCCTCCGGCCGCCGCCCTGCTGCTCGCCCTGCACCTGACCGGCTGCGTCACGTGGCAGGCGACGACGACACCGCTCCCCGACCTCACGTCTGGCGACAAGCCTCCTGCTTCCGTGCGGGTCACCACCGTGACCGGCGAGCAACTCGAGGTGATGGAGCCCCGCGTCCATCTCGACTCGCTCATCGGGGGATCGAAACCCGACACCGGGTGGGTGTTCCTGGCGCTGGCGGACATCGACAGGGTCGAGGTCCTGAAGCGGAACGTGCTCAAGACCGCGGCGGGGGTCGCCTTTGTGGTGGGCCTGGCCTGGCTGATCGCGGAGGTGTGCGACGAGCCCGACAAGTGCACGACCGAAGATGAGTAGATTATCTCCATGCCCGCACTCCAGACCGTCCTGTTCGACCTCGACGGGACCCTGATCGACTCGATCCAGCTCATCATCGATTCCTACCACCATACCCTCGAGGTGCATGGCATACCCGCCCGCACCGACCAGGAGTGGCTCGACGGCATCGGCACGCCGCTGCGGGTGCAGTTCGCCGAGTGGGCGCACGACGAGGAGCGGATGGAGGCGATGATCGCCACCTATCGCGAGTACAACATCTTCCACCACGACAGCCGGGTGAAGGTCTACCCGGGCGTCGTCGAGATGGTGAAGGCCGTGCGCGCGGCGGGGTGCCGCACGGGGCTCGTCACCAGCAAGAACCGGGTCGGTGCCTTCCGGGGGCTGCGGGTGGCGGGGCTCGAGGAGACGATGGACGTCGTGATCGGCGCCGACGACGTGGTGCACCCCAAGCCCCATCGGGAGCCGGTGGACCGGGCGGTGGCCCACCTCGGCGCCGACCCCGCGACGACGGTGTACGTGGGCGACAGCGTGCACGACATGCACTCGGGCCGGGGCGCGGGAGTCCGGACCGCCGCGGTGTTGTGGGGTCCGTTCGGCCGAGGCGAGCTGGAGCCGGCCGCCCCTGATTACTGGCTCGAGCACCCGCGAGAGCTCGTAAACCTCTTGACTGCTTAGACTTACCGGAGTACCCCGCTCCCCTATTTCGCTGCCGCGCGCTTGCGACCCGGGCCGCCCTCCTTATCTTCCCGCCCGGGAGTCCGTGACCAGAACTCTACCGGGATGTTGCAATGCGCCTCCTGCCCAGGGACGAGCGGTTCTTCGACCTCTTCACCAAGGTCGCCACCCTCAACGTCGAAGCCGCCAAGCAGCTGAAGGTGCTGCTGTCCACCGAGATGGACCGCCGGCTCCCGATCGTGGAGTCGATCAAGCGCCTGGAGCACGAGGCCGACATCATCACCCACGAGGTGGTGACGCGGCTCGACCGCTCCTTCATCACGCCGCTCGACCGCGAAGACATCCACATGCTGGCCTCACGCCTCGATGACGTGATGGACCTGATGGACGGCTGCTCCCGCAAGGTGCAGGTGTTCCACGCAGGTGACGCGCCGAAGGGCGCGATCCTGCTGGCCGAGACGATCGTGGGCGCCACCGAACAGCTCCTGGTGGGCGTGCGGCACCTCGACAAGTCGCGCCACGGGGAGGTCCTCCAGGCGTGCGTGAAGGTGAAGGGCCTCGAGGAGGATGGCGACGCGATCTATCACCAGTGGCTGGGCGACCTCTTCAAGGGCGACCCGGATCCACTGCTCGTCATCCGCTGGAAGGAGATCTACGACACGCTGGAGAAGACCCTCGACTACGCCGAGGACGTCGCCAACGTGCTCGAGTCCATCTTCATCAAGCACGCCTGACCGTGACCCCGTCCGTCGAGTTCGTCCTCGCCGTCATCCTCGTCGCGCTCATTTTCGACTTCATCAACGGGTTCCACGACAGCGCGAATTCAATCGCCACCGTCGTGTCGACCCGCGTGCTCTCCCCCGGCGTGGCCGTCTTCTGGGCGGCCTCGTTCAACTTCGTGGCGGCCTTCGTCGTCGGCACGGCGGTGGCCAAGACCATCGGCAAGGGGCTGATCCAGGCGTCGGTCGTGGACCCGAACGTGGTCCTGGCCGGGCTCCTCGGCGCCATCGCCTGGAACCTCGTGACCTGGTACCTGGGCCTCCCCAGTTCGTCGAGTCACGCCCTGCTCGGCGGGTACGGGGGCGCGGCGGTGGCGAAGGCCGGGGTCGGCGCGCTCATCGCCAGCGGTTGGGTCAAGCCGATCCTGTTCATCGTCATCTCCCCGATGCTCGGCATGGGCCTGGCCCTCGGACTCACCGTGGCACTCTCCTGGGCGCTCCGGAACAAGAGTCCCGGCCCGATGGACAAGCTGTTCCGGCGGCTCCAACTCGTCTCGGCGGCGCTCTATTCGCTGGGGCACGGTGCCAACGACGCCCAAAAGACGATGGGCATCGTGGTCGGCCTGCTCGTGGCCACCCAGGCGCTGTTCGTGACGGAGACGGGCTGGATGCACCACCTCTACGTGCCCAACGCCGACTCCATTCCTCTGTGGGTCGAGATGGCGGCCTACTCGGCCATCGCGCTCGGCACGGCGCTGGGCGGCTGGCGGATCGTCAAGACGATGGGAAGCCGGATCACGAAGCTGCGACCGTTCGGCGGATTCTGCGCCGAGACGGCCGGCGCCATCTCGCTCTTCATCGCGTCGGGCCTCGGGGTGCCGGTCAGCACCACCCACACGATCACCGGGGCCATCGTCGGCGTCGGCGCCGCGAACCGGCTCTCCGCCGTCCGGTGGGGCGTGGCCGGCCGCATTGTGTGGGCCTGGATCCTCACCATCCCGATGAGTGCGGCCATCGCCGGGCTCACCTACCTCGCCATCCGCTAGTTCGCCGCGCGGCCGGGCGCGGGCTCCGGCTATTCTTCAGTCCATGCCCCCGCACGCCCTCCTCCTCGCCGCCGGCAGCGGCAGGCGCTTCGGCAGCCAGAAACTGCTGGCCCTCTGGCGCGGCCGCCCACTCATCGGCCATGCGATCGCGCTGATCACCGCGTTGCGCGACCGCGGCGTCATCGCCGGAGCGACGGCTGTGGTCCGCAGGGGCGACGAGGGCGTGGCCGCGCTGGCCCGCCAGTCTGGGCTTCGCGTGATCCCCAACGCCGAGCCCGGGCAGGGACTGTCACATTCGCTTCGGCTCGGGCTCGGCGCGCTTGCCGCGCTCTCCCCCCAGCCGGAGGCGGCGCTCATCTTCCTGGCGGACCAGCCCTCGACCCCGGTCGAGGCGGTGGAAGAGGTGGTCCGCGCCTGGGAGCTGGGCGGGAGCGCGGTAGTCCGGCCGAGGTACTCCGGCGCCCCCGGCGAGCCCGGCCATCCAGTCCTGCTCGACCGCGATGCGTGGGGCCTCGCCGAGCGGCTCACCGGCGGTGAAGGGCTCGGCCGCGCGCTCGCCCAGGCTCCGCATCTCGTGCTCCACGTGGACGTGGAAGGCGCCAACCCCGACGTGGATACCCAGACCGACCTCTCCCGCCTCGAACCCCCGCTCCCATGATCTTCGAATTCGGCGGCGCACCGGAACTTCCCTCGCCGCGCGAGGCCGTGTGGCGCCACCTGCAGGATGGCGACACGCTTGCCGCGTGCACCCCGGGTGCGGAGTCGTTCGAGGTGCGCGGCCCCGGCCGGTACTCGGTGAAATGCGGCGTGGGGCACGGCCTCGTCCGGGTCCACGTGACGATCGAGGCCGAACTCCACGACCTCGTCCACCCCGAGAGCCTCCGGCTCCGCGCCACCGGCACCGGCCCCGGCTCGACGCTCGACGTCGACACGACCGTCCGGCTCGACGTACTGGGTCCGGAGCGGACCCGCCTCGAGTGGAAGTCCACCACCGGTGTCCACGGCATGCTGGCCAGGTTCGGGCGCGGCACCGTCGAGGACGTGCTTCGGCGCTTCACCGAGACCTTCTGGACCAACGTGGCGGACCGGTTGGCCCTCGCGCCGCGGAGCGGGGCTTATCGGCTGTCCGCCAGCGAACTCCTGGCGCTCCCCCCCGCGACACTCGATGCGGCCATCCTGCTTTCCGGCCTGGAGCTCGAGGGCCGCCAGCTCCCGAAGGGGCACCGCCTCTCGGCGGCGGAAGGCAACGCCCTGCTCGCTGCGGCGCGCGCGGGCGCACTCGCCGCGCCGGTTCGCCTCGCGTGGGCCGGCAATCACGAGATGCACGAGGCCGAGGCGGCCAGCCTGCTGGCGACGGCCGCGTCCGGTCCGGGGATCGCGGTCGGCATCGCCCGGCAGGGGAGAGTGGACCTGGAGGCCCGCCACCGTGGCGTGTTCACGCTCGCCCTCGAAGGACTCGCCCGTGTCAACGCGATGGACCCCCTGGAGATCTTCACCCGCTGGTCGCACCAGCCCGTGGAGGCAGGCGAACTGGTCGCAAGCGTGAAGGCTGCCCCCCACGTGGTCGACCTCGACACCGTCATGCGAGGTGTCCGGCTGGCGAAGGAGCTTGCCCCCCTGGTCGACGTGCGTCCGTACGCCGGGCTCACCGTGGCCGGGATCGTCGCGGAGCCGATCGACGACGGCGCCCACGGCCGTTTCGAGGCGGCGTCGCGCCTGCGGGCGGAAGCGCTGGGTGGGAGTTTTCTCGGGCTCCGGGACGTGAGCCACCACGATGCGACGGTGGCCGACACCGCCGCCCGTGGCGTGCTGCATGAGCTGGCGAGCGAACAGCGGGTCGGTGTGCTCCTGGTCGGCGGCGTCTCCGCGGGCGACCCCCTGGCGCCGCTCTTCGCCGCGCTCGAGGCCCTTGGGGGAGTGGTGGTCCGGCGCGGGGTGCCCGCCCATCCCGGCTCGATGCTCTGGCTCGGGCGGCTCGGCGCAACCCAGATCCTCGGATTGCCACGCTGCGGCGCCTTCGGGATGGCCACCGCCGCCGACCTCCTCCTTCCGCGCCTCATGACGGGCGAGGTCCTCACGGCGGAATCGATCGCGGGACTCGGCCATGGTGGGCTCCTGGGACGGGAAATGCGGTCCCGCTTTCCCGCCTATGCCCGGGATCTTCCCGACGCGACCGCCTCTTGACCTCCCTCCCGTGAAGCGGGTTATTAGAGCCTGATGCCGCCTTCCTCCCTCGCTTCCGAGCCCGGCACCACCAGTCCCTTCGAGGTGTACCAGGCCCTGCCCCGGCAGAGCCTCTTCCGCCGCTTTCTCACCACCCAGCGTCACCTGTTCGGCCTGGTGTTCGGCGCCCTCTCGGTGGACGTGGCCAACAAGAAGGCGGCGGGCACCGGCCGCGGCCTCGGCTTCTTCCTGGCCCGGGTACTGAACGCCTGCACGCATCCGTTCCTGGACCGCAGCCTTCGCGACCTGCCGTTCCCCGTGCAGCTGAGGCGCCGGCTGGAGCGCCTTGGCCCCACCTACATCAAGCTCGGCCAGATCCTCAGCCTCCGCGAGGACATCCTCCCGAAGTCGATCACGCAGGAACTGAAGCACCTCCTGAGTTCGCTTCCGGCGGTCCCCTACCCTGTCCTCTGCGAGCTCATCACCAAGGATCTCGGCCGCCCGCTCGACGATATGTTCCTGGCCATCGACGAGATCCCCCTCGGGTCGGCCTCGATCGGGCAGGTGCACCGCGCCACGACGCACGACGGCGACGCCGTCATCATCAAGGTGGTCAAGCCGGGCATCCCCGCCATCCTGCGGCGCGACGCCAAGCTCCTGGCCCTCGCCGGGTGGGTGCTGGAGATCGCCTTCCCGCGCTATGGCCCCAAGCGCATCATCCGCGAATTCTCCGACTACACGCTGCGCGAGGTGGACCTGCGCCGTGAGGCCGACAATGCCGAGACCTTCGCGGCCAATTTCGCGGACGAACCCGACATCGTGTTCCCCAAGATCTACCGGGAGTTCAGCGGCGAGCGGGTCCTCACGATGGAGTTCTTCGACGGACAGCGGCCCGACTCGAAGAACGTCCAGGCGATGTCGTTCGAGGACCGCGAGCGGCTGGTGGACCTGGGCGCGGAAGCCATCATCCGGATGATCTACAAGGACGGGTTCTTCCACGCCGACCTGCATCCCGGGAACCTGCTCGTGCTGCCGGGGCCGAAGGCGGGGTTCATCGACCTCGGCATGGTGGGCCGGATGCACGACGAACTCCGCCGGACGCTGCTCTACTACTACTACGCCCTCGTCATGGGAGACGCCGAGAACGCCGCCCGCTACCTCTCGGCGGCGGCCGAACCCGGCCGCGGCGGGGACCCGGCCGGCTTTCGGCGGGACGTGGCGGAGATTTCCAGCCGCTGGCGGCGCAACGCGAACTTCGACAGCTTCTCCCTGGGTCAGCTGATCCTGGAATCGGTGAGCCGCGGCGCGGAATACCGGATGTTCTTTCCGGTGGAGATGGTGCTGATGGTCAAGGCCCTGGTGACGTTCGAGGGTGTTGGGCAGATCCTGCTTCCCGGCTTCGATGTGGCCGAGGTGTCCAAGCGGCACGTGCGGAAGGTGTTCATCCAGCAGTTCAGCCCGGTCCGGCTGGCGCAGGAAGGATTGCGCGGCGCCCCGGACCTGGTCGACGCGCTGGTCAAGATGCCACTCCTGATTACCGAGGGGCTGCGGGTGCTCGAGAAGACCACCAAACGGAGCACGGAGAATCCCTTTGCGGGCCTCCGCGGCACCCTCATTGCCGGGTTTTCTCTCGTCGCGGGGGCCATCATTCTCGGGTTCGTCGGTCCCCAGGCGTGGCCCCTGTACGTGCCGTTCTTCGTGATCGCGCTCATCCTCGCCGTCCGCAAGGGCAGCTGAGCCGGTGCGCCCGCCCCCGCCCTCCCCCGCGACCCCGCCGGTCGAGCCGCCCGAGCCCTACGAGCCGTTTGACCCGGTGTTCAGCCGCGCGATGATCGAAGAGGTCTTCGGGCCGGCGCTCGACCACTGGTTCCGGCCGGTCATCTTCGGCCTCGAGCACCTGCCCGCCGAGGGGCCGGTGGTCCTGGCGGCAAACCATAGCGGCAACGCCTTTCCCTACGACGCGATCATCTTCGACGCCGCGCTCTGGCGGCAGGATGGCTGGGACCCGGCCAAGAAGCTCCGTGCGGTGTATGAGAAGGAATTGTCCTACGTGTGGTGGATGCGCCCGTTCGGCCTCGACAACTTCTGGCGGCGGGGCGGCGGCGTGGACATGCTGTTCGACAACTTCGACCGTCTCCTCGCCCGGGGGGACCGCATCCTCTACTTCCCCGAGGGCGTCCCGGGGATCGGCAAGGGGTTCAACAACCGGTACCGGCTCCAGCGCTTCAGCACCAGCTTCGTGCTGCTATCCGCCAAGCACCGCGCGCCGGTGCTGCCGCTCTACATGATCAACGCCGAGTGGATCAATCCGTTCGGCTATGTCTTCCCTCCGCTGGACCGGCTGATGCAGCGGGTGTTCGGCGTCCCGTTCCTGCCGCTTCCCGCCGGGCTGCTGGGCATCGTCTTCCCCTGGATCTGGTACTTGGCGTTTCCAGCTCGCACCATCTTCGTGTTCGGCCCGCCCATCGACATGGTGGACTACCTGGCGCAGGCCGGGATGACCAACCTGGAGCAGCCCGACCGCCCGACGCTTCAGCGCACGGCAGAGCGTGTCCGGCAGGAGATGCAGAGCACCATGGACGCCCTCGTGGGGATCCACGGCGCGCGGCCGTACGACGCCGGACACTTCTGGCCTGGGCTCAAGGGCACGTGGGGCAAGCTGCGGTGGGTGCTGCCGACCGGCTGGCCGGTCTCGTTCACGCGGCGCGCGCGGGACTTTCACCGGCCGCCCGCGAGGAACGCGCTGCATCGGATCCTTCGGGACTGGGACCTGCTCGGCTTCTACCTACCCTTCGGCTGGGCGTTCCTGTCGCTGACGCGAATGTTCCGCAAGCCGCCCTGCGGCTATCGAGGATTGCGGCGCGAGGAGAAGGCGGAGCGCCAGGGGGAATTCATGTGGCGCCTGTCGGACCGCCCGCTACCCCCGCGCCCCGCTCCCCCGCCCGCCTGACGCCACGGGCATTTCGCTCGTCACCGCCACCTCCAGCCGGTCCAGGGCGGTCGAAAACATGCTCGTGACCGGATCCCGCTCGCTGAACTGATCCAGCCCCACGCTCTGCCAGATGTCCCTCGGCTCGTCCAGGATGTCCTCCCGGAGCGTAATCCCGTACGAGGCCAGCATCGGGGCCAGGATTTTCCGGCGCGCGCGCAGGTTGCGCCGCGTCGCGTCGTAGGCCAGCTCGACCACGCGCCGGCGCGAGCGGAAACTGAAGATGTTGCTGAAGAAGAGGTCGAACTCGTTGCGGTCGGGCTGGAACAGCAGGACCTCGGAATCCGGGAAGCGGGTCTCATATTCCCGCATGCCCACCTCGAGCCGCGAATTGATGAGGGTCCGGACCGTCTGGCTCAGGACCGTGGCGAGCCCCTTCTTGAGCAGCGCGCCCTCCTTCAGCTGCCCCGCCGCGACAGCGTCCCGCAGGTCGGCGGGCACCAGGGGATTCACGCAGAGGAGCAGGTCGACCCCCCGCTTGAGCGCCACCGAGGCATGGAGGGTCTTGAGCAGGATGCCGTCGACGCAGTTCCGCCCCTCGATCCGCACCGGTGGGTAGAAGCCCGGGATAGCGGTACTGGCCTGGACCGCGGTGGAGATGGGGACGTGGTCCCACCCCGGTTCCCCGAACAGGATCGGCCGGCCGCTCTCGAGGTCGGTGGCCACCACGATGAGCCGCTGGCGCAACTCCCGGAAGTCGTCGTGCCGCCCCTTGATGCTGAAGGAGCGCTGCAGGTACCGCCGGATCGGCTCGTTGTCGAACAAACCGACCGGGAGCGCCCGCGCGAGCTTGGTCAGCGACTCGAAGAGCGTCTGCTCCTCGGGCGCCCGCCGGAACTCGAGCATGGCGTCGGCGAAGAGCCGGGGGAGCATCAGGCTCCGGCGGGCCCATTCGCGATAGTTGGGGGTGAAGAACGTCTGGGGAACGAAGGGGTGCTCGCCGGGCTCGTGCTTGACCAGGGCGCGCACCATTTGCGTGGTGGTCAGGTCGTTCGCGAGCGAGGCGGCGATGAAGGCGCCGGCGCTCACCCCGACGTAAATGTCGAGTTCATGCAGGTCGAGGCCGTCCAACGCCTCGTCCAGGGCCCGGAGCGCGCCGATCTCGTAGACGGCGCCCTCCGGGCCGCCGCCGGCCAGCGCGAGGCCGATCCGGCGGCGTTTCCTGCTGCGCCCTGCCTTGGCGGGCATGGCGCGAATCCTTACTTCGCCGCCCGACGGGTCGCCTTGCGGACAGGGCGCTTCTTGCCGTTCTGCACCGTGCGGGTCAGTTCCTCGACCCGGCGGGTCAGCGCCAGGATTTCCTTGCGGGTCGGGACGCCGAGCTTGTTCAGCGCGGTCGACACACCGTTGTCGATCGGCGCCTGGAACCGGTGGAGGGCGCCTTCCGCCTCACCGCGCAGGGTGCGCACGCGGCCTTCGGCGCGGTGGAGCACCTTCTCAAGGCGCGCGCGGCCGGTCTTCTCCAGCTTGGCGCCCTTCTCGACGAGGTCCTCGAAAACCCGGCTGCCCTCTTCGCCGGCGGTGGCCAGCGCGCCGAGCCCGGCGAGCCAGATGTGCTGCGCGTTGTCCTTGACCGTCAGGGCCGTGGTGCTGCGAGTGGTGCGTGCCATAACATCCTCCTGGTGATGGACCGTGTGGCGGTCCCGGGGTTCTGGGTTGGTCCTGCGCTTCCTGTGTCTATCCTTCAGCCCGGCGTCGCCGGGGCGTGGTATCGCTCCTGCGCTTCCGGCCCCTGGGCCGGGGGCCCGTCCCTTCGAGGTCCCGCAGGGCCCGCTCGAGCCCGGCGATGCCCTCGCGGAGGGCCTCCATCTCGTCGCGGGCGTCGCGCACGGGGGGCAGGTGATCCACCGACGCCTTGACCAGGCGATCGACGCCCTCCTGCAGTTGCTCGACCCGGGCGTGCAACGCCGCCTCGCCGCGCCGGATCACGTCGTGGAACAGGTCGGCCGAGAGAAGCGACACGCCCTGCTTTTCGCCCTCGAGGATGATCTGCGCGAGCACCTGCCGCGTGACGTCCTCGCCGGTGGCGCTGTCCAGCACCTGCACCTCCTGGCCCTTGCGCACCCACCCCGCCACCTCGTCGAGCGAGACGTACCGGCTCTCCTCGGTGTCGTAGAGTTTGCGGCTTCCGCCGCCGTAGCGCTTGACCAGCCGGACCATGCGTGCCCCCCTGAAGTGCCCGGAATATACCGCAGTGCGGCAAAATGTCAACCCCGGTTTGCCGCGTTGCGGCAATCCGGGGTTCGACGCCCGGCGGCGGGGCCACCGGACCCCCCGGGGCCCGCGCCCTCGGCCCGCTCCCGCGCTGCTGGCGAAGTCGTTGATTTCGTGATAGATACAAGGTGTCGTCCGTCCCGTGCACGCCCGGTCCCGGCCCTGGAGATCCCCGCATGTTCATCCCGACCCTCCTGCTCAAGAAGCTCTACACTCTCGGCAGCCTGACGAACGTCGAGCAGGGCGTCCGGTTCGGCGTCAAGAACCGCCTCAGCAACGTGGAAATCACCGGCATCCTCTCCCTGGAAATCGACAACGTGCCGGTGCCGCTGAGCCAGCTCTCGATCCACCTCCCGGGCGACAAGATCCTGACCGCCGACGCCGTGTCCGCCAGCACGCCCATCGACTTTCCCCTCGGCATGGTGTTCACCCTCATGGCCAAGCGGCCGCCGATCGGTACGGGCAAGCACACCATCGCCTTCGCGGTGAAGACCAAGATGTTCGGCAAGCTGAGCTTCGACGTCGAGGATTCCATCGAGGAGGCCAGTCACCAGCTGGTGCGCATCCCCCGCGACGCCGATGACGACTACAGCGAGGCCGCCATCAAGGCCCGCCAGCAGTTCGTGGAGAAGCAGACCGGCGCCAGGCTCGAGCACGTGACCCGGCATTCCTTCGACCCCCACCTGACAAAGGGCAATTGCGAGCATTTCGTGGGGGTGGCCCAGGTGCCGCTCGGGTTGGCCGGGCCCATCACGATCAACGGCGAGCACGCCAAGGGCGACTTCCTCGTGCCGATGGCCACCTCCGAGGGCACGCTCGTGGCCTCCTACAACCGCGGCATCAAGGTGGTGAACCTGTCCGGGGGCGCCCGCTGCACGGTCGTGGGCGACGCGATGCAGCGCGCCCCGGTGTTCGTGTTCGAGGATGCGCGCGCCGGCCGGGAGTTTGTGACCTGGGTCGGGGAGCAGATGCCCAAGATTCGAGAGGAGGCGGAGGCCACCTCCAGCGTCGCCAAGCTGCAGTACATCGACCCGTACCAGTCGAACAAGTTCGTCTTCCTGCGCTTCAACTACAGCACCGGCGACGCCGCGGGCCAGAACATGGTGGGCCGCGCCACCTTCGCCGCCTGCAGCTGGATCCTCGACAACTACGCCGGTATCGCCCACTTCTACCTCGAGTCCAACTTCGCCACCGACAAGAAGGCCTCGCAGATCAACGTCATGCGCACCCGCGGGAAGCGGGTCACCGCCGAGGTCACGGTACCGCGAGACGTGTTGATCCAGCAGATGCGGGTGGAGCCGGAGAGCCTGGTGTATCACCACGGCGTGGCGAACGTCGGCGCCTTTATCAGTGGCGCCAACAACAACGGGGCCCACTCGGCGAACGGCATCACCGCCCTGTTCATCGCCACCGGGCAGGACGTCGCCAACGTGGCGGAGTCGTCCGCCGCGATCCTCTACGCCGAACTGACGCCCAAGCGCGACCTCTACCTCTCGATCACCATCCCGTCCCTGATCATCGCGACCCACGGGGGCGGCACCGGGTTGCCCACGCAGGCCGAGTGCCTGGCCATGCTCGGCTGCCGCGGCCGGGGGAAGGTCAATCAGCTCGCGGAGATCATCGCGGGGGTGGTGCTGGCCGGCGAGATCTCGCTCGGCGCGGCGATCTCCTCCTCGGACTGGGTATCCAGCCACGAGCGGTACGGCCGGAACCGGTAGGCCGGGAGTGCGCGAGCTCCTCGCCGACTACGAGCGCATGCGCGCCACCGAACCGGTGGGTCGCGCGGTGGTGACATCGGTCTGGGGGTCGGCGCCGCAGGCGGAGGGCGCCGTCATGCTGGTGAGCGCGAGCGGCCGGATGGCCGGCTCCGTGTCGGGGGGATGCGTCGAGGGGGCGGTGGCGGAGGCGGTGCAGGAGGCGATCCGGCGCGGGACGGCCGCGCACCTCCGCTACGGCGTGAGCCACGAACGCGCCTGGGAGGTCGGTCTCTCGTGCGGCGGCACCCTGGAGGTGCTGGCGCAGCCGTCGGTCCCGGCCGAGGTCGTGGAGGCGGCGCGCGGCCCCGGGGGCATCGTCGTGGCGACCGTGCTGGACGGCGGGCACGTGGGGCAGTCGCACCTGTTCCGCGACGACGGGCCGGATGACACCACCCCCTTGGCCCGTGCCGCCGCCCTGGCCCTTCGGGCCGGGCGCTCGCGCACCGAACGGCTCACGCTGGGCGGCGTGGACACCTCCGTGTTCCTCGAAGTGTTTCCGCGGCCGCCGCGCCTGGTCGTGTTCGGCGGGGTGCACGTGGCAGCTGCCCTCGTGCCGATGGCCCGGGCGCTCGGCTACTACACGATCGTCGCCGACGGCCGCCCTGCCTTTGCCACCCGGGAGCGGTTTCCCGACGCCGATGAACTGATCCTCGGCTGGCCCGACGAGGCCTTCGCGCGGGCGGGGCTCGACAGCGCCACCGCCGTCGCGGTGCTGACCCACGACCCGAAGTTCGACGAGCCCGCCCTCCTGATCGCGCTGCGTTCGCCAGCCATGTACGTCGGCGCGATCGGCTCCGCCAAGACGCAGGCGACGAGGCGGGAGCGGCTCCGCGAGGCGGGACTCACCGACGCACAGCTCGCGCGGCTGCATGGCCCCATCGGGCTCGATCTCGGCGGGAGGACCCCGACGGAGACGGCGCTGGCGATCCTCGCCGAGATGACTGCCGTGCGCTATGGAGGGAGGGTAACGAGGACGGCGGGCTAGTCAGTCAGCTCTGCGCGACCAGCCAGTCCTTGGCGGCCTCGAGGTCCGCGAAGGCAGGGATGTTTCGCTTCGAAAACCGCATGACCGTGGTATAGACCACCGTCTGGAGCCCCGACAGCCCCACCACCGCCCCCGCAATCACGTACGGCCGGTTGTTGACCGCCAGCAGCTTGACCGCCTCCAGCACCTCGCCGTTGAACCGGCTCCCGGCCACGTGCGTCAGCGTGCGCACGCTCCGGAACGGTTCCGCCTGCACGATCCGCCCCGCCTCCTCGATGGCCGCCAGTGCCTCCTCCGTCGACTGCACGTTCGCGAAGTCGAGGAAGGCGATCCGGACGCCCTTGTGCTCGATGAAACTGGTGCGGGCCATGGTGACCTCTCGTCGGGGAGCGGCTGCGCGTCAGCGGAGTTCGGCGACCTTGCGCAGCTCGCGGAGGACCGCGCGCTGGGCGGCGGCGTCACGCACCGCCACGAAGATGGTGTCATCGCCGGCGAGGGTGCCCACGACTCCGGCCCAGGAGAGGCGATCGAGCGCGGCGCCGACCCGGCTGGCCTCGCCAGGGGGCGTGCGGAGCACGACGAGCGCGTCGCCAGCCGGTTCGACGCCGATGAGCGCCTCGGCAATGCGGCGGAGGTCGGGATCGTCCGCCGGGCGGGCCACCACCACGGGCCGCTGGTAAGCCCCGTTGGCCTTGACCAGTCGCAGCGCGGCGATGTCGCGGCTCACGGAAGACTGGGTCACCGACCAGCCTGCCTCGGCCAGGGCCTCGGCAAGCTCCTCCTGCGTGCGGATGGCGCGCGTGGCAATCAGCTCGAGGATCTTGAGGTGCCGCTGCCGCCGGTCGGTGCTCACAGTTTCCGCTCCGGGCCGCGGCCGGCAAGCCGATAGAGCGCGCGCTCGAACCGCCGGCGTTCGCGCGCGCACCAGTCTCGCTGCGCCCGGAGACGCCGGCGCGCGGACGAGAGGCCGAGGTTCCCGAGCCCGCCGGTCGACCGGCGCCGCGCCAGGATCTGGCGCCGGGCAGCCGCATCCGGTGCCGGCGACGTGCCCCAGGCGGCTTTCAGCACATCCCACTCTCGCTACACATCGTCAAAGGCCTCCTGGGAGGCGTGATCGTGCGGAACGAAGAGCGGCCGCGCCGG
>DAOMFQ010000027.1:0-15991 GCA_035429905.1 Gemmatimonadales bacterium | reverse complement strand
CGACCTTGGCGAGGTGGCGGCCGCGGTGCCGGCCTGGCGCGGCGCCAGCCTGCCGGAGCGCATCGTCCCGGTGCGCGGGCAACGGCGCCTCGTGCCGGAGACGCAATTCACCGTCGAGGACCGGGTGGGCGACGTGACCGGCGTCTGGATTCGGGCGGCGCCGTAGGGCCGTGCCGCCCGCGGGCGGCGTACTGGCCGAACGGTGTCGGTCTGGGTAGGATGGTGTCCATGAATACACCGACGGATTCGATCGTCCCGCGCGCTCCGGCGCTCAAGTCCCCCGAATTCGGCCTGGCCCTCGGGCTCGTCCTCGGCCGGTTCGCCCTCGGCATGCGCGACCTGCACTACGGCTACTGGACCGATGACCTGCCGCTCACCCCCGCGAACTTGCCGGTGGCCCAGGCCCGCTACACCGACGAGCTGATGCGCGACATCCCCGAGGGGGTGAAGTCCATCCTCGATGTCGGGTGCGGCGCGGGCAACACGGCGCGCAAGCTGCTCGACCGCGGGTATGAGGTGGTCTGCCTGTCGCCCAACGCCTGGCTCAACGACGAGGCGCAGGCCGCGGTGGGCAACCGCGCCAAGGTGTACCTGTCGAAGTTCGAGGAGTTCGAGCTCGACCGGAAGTTCGACCTGATCCTGTTCAGCGAGAGCTTCCTGTTCATGAAGGCCGAGGTGGCACTGGCCAAGGCCGAGGCGATGCTCAATCCGGGCGGGTACATCCTGATCTCCGACATCTTCAAGGTGCCGTCGGACACCAAGAGCCCGATCGGCGGCGGCCAGGACATCCGGCGCTACCAGGCGATGATGGCGGCGTCGCGCTTCACGATGCTGAAGGACACCGACATGACGGCGAACATCGCGCCGACCTTCGACCTGCTCAACCTTGCCTACCAGCAGGCCATCATGCCGGCCTACGCCCTGCTGCGCGCCAAGTTCGAGGCGTCGAACCCGATGGTGATGAAGTTCGTGCAGTGGAAGTGGAAGAAGAAGATCGCGAAGCTCGAGGACAAGCACTTTACCGGCAGGCGCACCGGCGAGCACTTCCGCCGGCACAAGAGCTACCGGCGGACGCTGTACCGGCTCCCGGCGTGAAGCCCGGGTCGAAGGCGCCCGCGTTCCGGCTGCCTTCCGATGCCGGCACGCCGGTGGCGCTCAAGGACTTCGCCGGGCGCACCGTGGTGCTGTACTTCTATCCCAAGGACGACACCACCGGTTGCACCACCGAAGCCTGCGAGTTCCGCGACAACTGGCGCGCGGTCCAGGCGGCGGGCGCCGTGGTGCTCGGCGTGTCGCCCGACGGCGTCGCCAGCCACCAGAAGTTCAAAAAGAAGTATGAGCTTCCGTTTACGCTCCTGGTCGACGCCGACCACGCCGTCGCCGAGGCGTACGGCGCGTGGGGCGAGAAGAGCATGTACGGCCGGAAGTACCATGGTGTGCTCCGGTCGACGTTTATCATCGACCCGCGCGGCAAGATCGCGCGCGTCTTTGCGAAGGTGAAACCCCGCGGCCACGCCGCCGAAGTCCTCGCCGCCCTCGCCGGATGACCCGGCGTCCGTAGTGCTACGGATTGCCGCTGTGCGGGCCCAGCCCGTACTCTGGTGGGCCCAACACCCGGAGCGTCCCATTCGTACCGCATCGATGTTCGTCGTCTTCGCCGCACTGCCGTCGCTCGCCTGCAGCGGGTCGGTCAATGTCGTCGCCACCCCGGCCATGTCGGTGCCGGCGCTGGCGGGCGAGTCCCGCCTCCAGAACGTCCAGCAGCTGACTCACGGTGGCAACAACGCGGAGGCGTATTTCTCGAAGTCGGGCCGGCAGCTGATCTTCCAGCGGCAGGAGGACCTCAGCGCCGGGTGCGACCAGGAATACGTCATGAACACCGACGGCTCCGGCCTTCGCCGGGTGTCCAACGGGCTGGGCCGCACCACCTGCGGCTTCTTCTACGACAACGACAAGCGGATCCTCTACAGCAGCACCTACGAGTTCGACGCGGCCTGCCCGGTGCGTCCCGACATGTCGAAGGGCTACGTCTGGCCGCTGGGGCATTTCGAGATCTACGCCGCGCGCGCCGACGGCACCGGGATCACGAGGCTGACCGACGACAAGGCGTACAACGCCGAGGCCACCGTGTCGCCCGACGGGAAGCGCATCATCTTCACCAGTACCCGCGACGGCGACATCGATCTCTACACCATGAACATCGACGGCACCGACATCCGGCGCATCACCAGCCGGGTGGGCTACGACGGCGGCGCCTTCTATTCGCCCGACGGCAGGCAGATCGTCTGGCGCGCCGCGTACCCGGTCACCGCCGCCGACACCGCCGACTATCTCGGCCTCCTGGCGCAGCGCCTGGTCCGCCCCGCCGCCCTCGAGATCTGGGTGGCCAACGGCGACGGGAGCTCGCCGCGGCAGGTCACGCATCTCGGCGGCGCCAACTTCGCCCCGTTCTTCACCCACGACGGGAAGCAGATCATCTTCGGGTCGAATCACCTCGACCCCAAGGGCCGGAACTTCGACCTCTTCCTCATCAACGTGGACGGGACCGGCCTCGAGCAGGTCACGACCAGCCCCGACTTCGACGGCTTCCCGATGTTCAGCCCCGACGGCAAGAAGCTGGTCTGGGCCTCCAACCGGAACGCCAAGGTCCGCGGCGAGACCAACGTCTTCATCGCGGACTGGAAGCACTGAGCCGATGGCAGCGGGCCGGGGAAACCCCCGGCCGCCCGCGGTCGTAGGTACCGCTGGAAGATCCCCCGGGGCGCTCCGACCCTTCACGGGTGGCGTGCCGGGGGGTTAGCTTACCGCCCCCTCCCTCTCAACGGGATTCCACGCTGCCCATGGCCGAATCGAAACCCGCTCCCGCACATCCGTTCGTCGCCTGGGTCTGGGACTGGGTCAAGTCCATTTCCGTCGCCCTGATGGTGTGGCTGGTGCTCCGGACCTTCCTCATCCAGGCCTTCCGGATTCCGTCCGGGAGCATGGAGAACACCCTGCTGGTCGGCGACTTCCTCTTCGTCAACAAGGCGCTGTACGGCGCCGAAATCCCGGTGGTGCACAAGCGCCTCCCCGCCTTCCGGGAGCCGCAGCGCAACGACATCCTGGTCTTCGATTCCGTCGAGGAGCCGATCGACGTCGTCAAGCGCCTGGTGGGCATGCCGGGCGACACGCTGGCGATGGAGGGCGGGCAGGTCATCCGCAACGGCGAACGGCTGGTGGAGCCGTACGTGGTGCACGCGTCCCCGCTGCCGATGGCGGGGCCGGAGCAGCGGCTCCAGATGCGGCGCTGGCAGGTCAAGTATCTCGTGGGGCGCGACACCGCCAGCTACAATCCGGACCTGCAGGACTGGGGGCCGATCGTGGTGCCGCCCGATTCGTTCTTCATGATGGGCGACAGCCGCGACAACTCCCACGACAGCCGCATGTGGGGCTTCCTGCCGCGGAAGAACGTGCGCGGGCGCCCGATGTTCATCTATTACAGCTACGACGCCAACAGCTGGAAGCCCCTCCCCTTCGTGACGGCGATTCGATGGGGCCGGACGCTCAGCCGCCCGAGGTAGCCGCGCCCGGCGCCGCCGGAGGGCTCCGGCGGTGGCTGCGCTTCCCGAAGAGCTGGGCGGAAGTGCGCCGCCTCGGCTGGAAAGCCGTGGCGGCGTTCGTGCTCTTCTACCTGGTGCGCGATCTCCTGCTCTACGTCCTGCTGCCCTGGCTGGTCTACCGCGGGGTCGTCGCCCCCTAGGTGGTGCGGTGGGGCGGGTGGTAGGGCGCCTCCGGGCCGCGCGACGGATCGGGCTGGCGGGCCAGGTAGGCGGCGCTCCGGCCGCACTTCGCGCAGTGCAGAGCGATTCGGCCGGGCTCGAGCGGGGTGTTCGGCGGGGGGCGTTTCGGGGTGCGGGTGATCGTCTCGGTCCCGCAGGACGGGCACACCAGCGGCTTCCGGTCGCGGTCGGCGGCGACCAGGGCGAGCGCCTCCGGAGCCCGAAATTCCTTGATGCCCCGACGTCCCATGGGCGGCCCTTCCGGGAAGAGCCGAGCGGCTCCGTCCCCATTCCCAATGTATGGGCCGCCGGCGGGTATCGCAAAGCGACCGCGCCCCCTGCCAGCCGGATCTAGCCCCGATATCGACATTGACTGGCGCCATGATGTTATGTTGATGGCGTAATAGTGTGCCTTTGAATGGGCCTCAGCTTGACTGCGCCCGTCGGGGGTGGTACGTTGGCGCCGGCAAGGTTCACCGCGACATAGCTTTACGCCCCGAACGCGGGGGGCGGTCCCGCTCCGAAGGAGTACCCTTGGTGTCCGAACTCGGTGGCGCACAGATTTCCACCCTGCTGGAAAGCCTCCCCGGGATCGCGAACGTCCTTCGCAGCCCGGTGGCGGACGCGCTGGTCAGCGTCATCCGGGCCGGGGCGCGGCTCTCCGAGTTCGACATCGCCGATGCCGACGAGCTGGTCAAGTACGCCACCCGCCGCGGCCTCCTGGCCGAAGACGAGGGCGAGCGCCTCATGACCGAGTTGCAGGCGGCCCACCAGAAGAAGCTCGATCGCATCGCCGCGCGCCCGACGAAGCCCGCCAGGGGCAAGGCGGCGTCGAAGTCCAAGCCGAAGCCGAAGGCCAAGGCGCACAAGCCGAAGGCCCACGCCAAGAAGCCGGCCGCCAAGAAGAAGAAGCACTAGCACGCCGGCCGAACAGGAAAACGCCCCCTGGCCTTGGCCGGGGGGCGTTTTGCGTTCGGACATCCAGGCCGCGTCAGGTGCGGAAGGCGTTCATCGCGTCGGTGAGCCGGGTGGCGCCCTGCAGCAGGTCGCCCGCGGCGGCCGCCATCTCTTCCGTCGAGGCGCTCTGCTCCTCGGCCGCGGCGGTCACTTCCTGGCTGGCCGAGGCGTGCTCGGTGGCGGAGGCGGCCACCTCGGCGGTCTTCCCGCCGAGCTGGTCCACGATGGTCCGGTTGCGGGCCGCCTGTGCCGACACCAGCGCGGCGGCGGTGCGCACCTCCTGCACCGCGGCGCCGATGTCGTCGAGGGCACGGGCCGCGGCGCCGGCCACGCCCTCGATGCCCCGCACCTTGCTGGTGCCCACCTGCATGGTGCTCGACACCTCGCGCACCTGGTTGCGGATGAACTGCACCGTCTTGGTGACGTCCTCGGCGGCCCGGGCGCTGGAGTCGGCCAGGTGCCGCACCTCCTCGGCCACCACCGCGAACCCGCGCCCGTGCTCGCCGGCCCGCGCCGCCTCGATGGCGGCGTTGAGCGCCAGCAGGTTGGTTTGCGAGGAGATCTGCTTGATCAGGTCGATGAACTCGGTGATCGACTCCGACTTCCGCGCCAGTTCCTGCACCTGCTGCGCCGAGGTCTGGACCACCTCGCGGACGTCGAGCAGGGTCTGCCCCGCCGCGGCCACGTCGGTCCGGTGCCGGACGGCAAGGTCGCGGATGGTGTCGCCCAGCGCCACGACCCGGGTGGAGGCCTCGTCGGCCTCGGCCGCGGTGGCGCGGAGCCGGCTGAGCAGTTCGTCGGCGTCGCGCATCCCGTGCACCTGGGTCTCCGCGCTGTTCGACATCTTGACCATGGCCGTGGAGATCTCGCCGCTGCTCGCGGCCAGCTCCTCGCTCATGGCGGAGAAGTCGCTCGCGCTGCCCGAGATCTGGTTGGACTCCTTCATCACGATGCCCACCACCTCGCGGAGCCGGGCCGCCATCTCGTCCATCGCCGCCGCCAGCCGGCCGAGCTCGGTCGGCATCTCGCCCAGCAGGACGGGACGGAGGTCGCCGCCGCCGAACCGTTCCGCCGCGCCGACCAGCCGGCGGAGCGGGAGGTCCACCGAGCGGACGGTGTAGATCGTGGTGGCCACGCCCAGGATGAGCGCGAGCCCGAACAGCGCCCAGACGTTGCGCTCGCGGCTCCCCGCCTCGTCGCGCAGCTTCTGGATCCGGATGAGCGCCCGCGAGCTCTGCGAGCGGGAGAGGGCCCGGACGTCCGCCACCAGGGTGTCGGCCGGCGCGCGGGCCTGGTCGGCGTGCCGGCGCGCCTCCGCGTCGCGGCCCAGGTCCGCCAGCGCGTGCGCCAGTGCGTACGACACCTCGATGGACGACTGCTCGTCGGCAATCTTGTTGGTGATGTAGCGGTCCTGCGTGGACAGGCCGCTCAGCTGCCGGAAGGTCTGCTGGTAGGCGTAGGCCGAGTCCCCGCTCGCGATGAACTCGCGCTGCAGGTCGGCCGACGGGTCGAGCAGGTACTGCTCGGCGGCGCGGATCTCGTTGAGTACCGCGCCCACCAGGCCGCTGCCGGCCTCGGTGCCTGCCAGGAGCGCGGCGGTCTCGACCTCGACCGCCTGGCTGATGGAGCGCACCGCGCGGGTGGCGCTCACGGCGATGAGCAGCACGAGCGTGACCAGCACCGCCATGCCGAGGCTCACCCGGCTGCGCAGGCTGCGGAGGACGTTCATTGTCCCTCCGCCAGCTGCAGGACGCCGTTCCGCACCTGCCCGACGTAAATCTTGAGGCTGGGCACGTCGCCGTTCTCGTCGAAGGCGATCGTTCCCATGGCGCCCTGGTAGGCCGGCGTCGTGGTGCCGATCCCGGCGAAGGCGTCGCGCAGCGCCTTCCGGTTGGTGCCCACCCGGAGCATCGCGTCGCGCAGCATGTAGACCGCGTCGTAGGCCGCCGCGCCCGAGTTGTTCGGCTCGCCGGCGGTGGGGAAGCGCTGGTGGTATGCCGTGACGAACTCCCGGTTGGCGGGCGTGTCGGTCTGCGGGAAGTACGACACCGTCACGTAGGTCCCGTTCGCCACCGGGCCGGCCAGTGCGATCTGCTCGAGCCCGTCGCCGCCCATGGCGGGAATGGTGAGGTTCTTCTTCCGCGCCTCGGTGAGGATGGTCCGTCCGTCGGGGTCGTAGCCGGCGATCACCATGAACTGCGCCCGCTTGTCCCGCGTCAGCAGGTCGACGTAGGGCGCGACCTCCGGTGTGTCGCCGAGGTAGGGGAAGGCGTTGAGGACCGCCCCCTGCATGGTGGCAAACTCCGACTCGAAGGCCTTGCGGATGCCGCGGCCGTATTCGCTGTTGGTGTAGAAGATGGCGCCGCGGGTGAAGCCGAGCCGCTCGCTCGCCCAGTGGGCCAGCGCGGCGCCGTGCGCCAGGTCGCTGGGGCAGATGCGGAAGGTGTAGGGACCGGCGTCGGTCACCGCCGGCGCCGAGGCGGCCGGCGCGATTTCCAGCAGCGGGTTGGTCCCGCCGTTGTAGATCGGCGCCGCGGCCAGCGTGGGGCCCGAGAAGCCGTGGCCGATGACGGCCACGACCGGCGAGTTGTAGAAGTCGGTGGCCACGACGACGGCGGAGTCGGCGTCGGCGTAGTCCTCGCGCTCGACCAGCTCGATCGGCCGCCCGTTGACTCCGCCGGCGGCATTGATCTCCTCCGCCGCCAGCTGGGCCCCGTAGCGGATCGGGAGGCTCAGGGGGTCGGTGAAGTTGGCGGCCACGCCGATCTGCACGGCGCCGCTGCCGCCTCCGCAGGCGGAGAGGGTGCACAAGCCCAGCAGGGCCGCGCCGAGGCGCGCCCGAGCTGGCCAAAGAACACGCTGGGCCACGTCGAGCTCCGTGGGAAATGCCATGGAAATCCGCACCGGCGGACTGGTACTCAGGGGAGATACAAAAGGTTAGCGGGGCGGCCGGGGGTTGGCAATCCGCGTGCTGTCGGCGCCGCGCAGGTTCCAGCCGTCCATGACCGGCCCGTCCACCAGGCTCACCGACGCCTGGGTGCGGCCCGGCGTGTAGCGCCAGGTGAGGCGCAGCATCTGCTGGCCGCGGATCCACTGGACCATGCCCTGCGGGCCGTCCATCGTGGCCGGCCGGATGCCGTACACCACCTCCAGCTCATCGCGCCACCGGAGCAGGTCGGCGCCGCCCAGCGTCGCCGACACGGTGACGACACCGGTGAGGCTGTCGATGGCGGCGAGCCAGACGGAGACGGGGGAGTTGAGGACCGGATCGGTGATCGTCGCGCGGCAGTCCTGCAGCCGGGGGTCGGCCTGGCTCCGCCGGCAGGTGAGGCCGGGACCCAGCAGGAGCCGCACCTGCGCGTCGGCGTCCCGGAGCGGCACGCCGGCGCGGAACCCGTAGAAGGCGAGCGGAGGCCCCTGCGCGGAGGCGGGGGCAAGGGGCGCGGAGCCGAGCGCGAGCAGGGCCAGCGCGGCCCCGCGCCACGGGGTGATCAACCCTTGCGAACGTTGGCCGCCTGCAGGCCCTTGGGTCCCTCCACGATGTCGAACTCGACGGCGTCGCCCTCGGCGAGCGAACGGAATCCGTCCATGGTGATGGCGGTGTGATGCACGAACACGTCCTTGCCACCCTCCTGTGCGATGAAGCCGAAGCCCTTCGCGTCATTGAACCACTTCACGGTGCCCTTCGCCATTGCCGCAACCTCTGTCAACGGGAAAAAAATGGCCGATCGGAGCTGGCGCATCCGAGCGGCGTGGGGTGAGGCGACTCCGTCCTGCGACTGCCGAGCATGATCCAACCTGTGAAGGGCCGGGGTTCCTGTCAATACGCCGACTGGGCGGAAAGCGTGAGCCCCACGCTCCGGAGCTCGTGGTCGAGCAGCCAGGCCTTGGTTTCCAGCCCGCCGCCGTACCCGGTCAGGCCGCCGTCCTTGCCCACCACCCGGTGGCAGGGGAGCAGGATCGCGAGGTGGTTGGAGCCGTTGAGCTGCCCCACCGCGCGCGGATGGATGCCGGTGATCGTGGCGATGTCCTCGTAGGAGCGGGTCTCGCCGAACGGGATGGTCGTGAGCGCGCGCCAGACCGCCTCCTGCGAGGGGCTCACCGCCAGGTAGCTCGCCAGGTGCTCGGGGTAGGCGAAGGGCCGCGGGCGCCCCGCGAAATACGCGGTGAGCCACGAGGTGGCCTGCCGGCAGGGGCCGGCGTCGATCACCGCGCCGGGGGCGCGCTCCCGCAGCCGCTCCGCCAGGTGCAGGCGGCCCGTCCGCTCGGCAAACTCGACGATCAGCGGGCCCTCGCGGGCCTCGAGGATGGTCAGCACGCCGACCGGCGACTGGTAGGATGTCCATTCGATGCGCATCGGGTCTCTCCGACGCCCAATCTACCCGCGGCTCCGTCGATTGGCCACGCGGTGACGGTGGACGCCGTGGAGTCGCCGTGTATCTTGAGCGACCACCCCATTCGGAGCCCTTCATGCTGCTTGCCCTTGCCGTCCTCCTCCAGCAGACCCCGACCCCGGTGCCGGTGGCCTCGGTGACCGTGCGTCCCGCCGAGGCGGCCATCACCGTCGGCGACACGATCCGGCTGACCGCGCAGGCGTTCGACTCGGCCGGGCACGAACTCTCCGATGTGCGCATCCGGTGGTTCCAGTCGGGCGGGCACTTCGAGGGGACGGTGGACTCCACCGGGCTTGCCACGGCCGGGGCGGTCGGGGCGCTGCAGGTCACCGCGCTCGCCTCCGCACGGGGCGGCGGGAAGGCCAAGACCGCATTCGCGGTCATTACCATCGTGCCGGGGCCGGCGGCGAACGTGGCGCTCACCCCGGCGCCCACCCGGCTCTATGCCGGACAGACGGTGGCCGTGACACCCGTGGTCACCTCTGCGGCCGGCGACCTCCGCCATGATCCCGTCACCTGGAGCTCCGACCAGCCCGGCGTGGTCCGCGCGGCAAGCAACGGGCTCCTGTCGGCGGTGCGGCCCGGACGGGCCACCGTGACCGCCCGCGCGGGGCAGGCGAGCGCCACGCTGCAGGTGACCGTGCTGGCCAACCCCGTCTCCACCGTCCAGGTGGTGCCCGCCGCGGCCACCGCGCGCACCGGCGACGTGGTGCGCCTCCGGTTCGACGCGCGGGACCGCGCCGGCGCCGCGGTGGCCGATGTCCTGCCCGAGTGGATGGTAAGCCCCGGTTCTGCGCGGATCGAGTCCGACGGCGCCTTCGTGGCGAGCGAAGCGGGCACCTATCGGGTGGTGGGGGCCTTCGCGGGCCGCTCGGCCACCGCCACCGTGACCGTGTCGGCGCGCGACGCCGTGCGCCCGACCACGCTCACGGGGCGGCTGCCGATCGCGGGGTTCGCCTCGGCCGAATTCTGGCTGCATCCCGACGGGCGGCACGGCTACCTGTCGACCATCGGCGACCGGGTCTACGCCATCGACCTCTCCAACCCGGCCGCGCCGGTCATCACCGACTCCGTGATGGTGGACGCCCGCGTGGTCAACGACATCATGACCACGGAGGACGGCCGCTACGGCGTCATGACCCGCGAGGGCGCCTCCACCCGGAAGAACGGGATCGTCATTCTCTCCTTCGAGGACCCCGCGCACCCGAAGGTGATCTCGGAGTTCACCGAGACGGTCACCGGCGGCGTGCACAGCACGTTCATCTACAAGGGCTACGTGTACCTGACCGACGACGCCACCGGCTCGATGCGGGTCATCGACATCCGCGACCCGATGGCGCCGAAGCAGGTGGCGCGCTGGGAAACACCCCGCTCGCCCGCGGGCCGGATGCTGCACGACATCGACGTGCAGGACGGCCTGGCCTACCTCAGCTACTGGAACGACGGCCTCGTCATCCTCGACGTCGGCAACGGCCAGAAGGGCGGCAGCCCCGAGAATCCGCAGTTCGTCTCGCAGTTCAAGTACGACCTGGAGTCGCTCTACCGCGATGTGGCCGCTGTCGGCGGGCCCGGGTTCATCCGCGGCACCCACACCGCCTGGCGCAGCGGTCGCTACGTGTTCGTCGGCGACGAAGTGTTCGCCGCCCATCCCCAGGTGACGGCCGGCCCCAGCCTCCTCGGGCTGGGCCGCGCCTATGGACGGCTCCACGTGGTGGATGTCTCCGACATCACGCAGCCGCGCGAGGTGGCCTGGTACGAGCCGCGCGACGGCGGGACCCACAATGTCTGGGTGGCGGGCGATACCCTGTACCTCGGCGACTACCAGGGAGGACTCCGGGTGGTCGACGTGAGCGGCGAGCTGCGCGGTGACCTCCTGGCCCAGGACCGGGAAATCGCCCATGTCTACACCGGCGACAACAAGGGCTTCTTCCAGAACGCCGCCATGGCGTGGGGGGCGATCTACCGCGACGGGAAGATCTACGTGCCCGACGTCTTCTCCGGACTCTGGATCGTCCAGGTCCAGCCGAAGAACGCCTTGACCCCCTGACCGGGGGACCGGTGGCCCCGGACGGGGAATTCGCATATCTTCCGTCCCCTATGACCACCACCCAGAATCTCGTCGTCCGCACCTTCCACGACCGCGGGGAAGGCCTCGCCCACTTCATGCTCCGGGCCGGCGAGGCCCCTCGCTTCATTGCCACCGATGACCAGGCCGGCTGCCCGATGGAAACCGCCCTGGCCGCCCTCGAATGGACCTGCGCGGTGGGCATCCTCCGGGAGGAGGACCTGCTCCACGCCGGCCGGCTGACCAGCGAAACCGCCGCCGCCGTCGTCGAGCGCAAGACCGAGCAGGGCCGGCAATACGTCTACCTCGGCCCCCGGCTCGACGCGCCGCCCATGGACATGTTCGAGGGCGCCGTGCTGTACGACGAACCGGGCGTCAAGGCGGTCGAGTTCAGCCAGAGGGCCCACGCGCTGGCCCACTTCCTCCGGGCCACTTCCGGCGTCGGCGCGCTCATGGCGCTGCTCAGCAAGCGGGCCCCCGAAGTGCGGCACCTCCGCCGCTGGCTCGGCCCCATCCTGCAGGAACTCGATGCCCCCCGCCCGCTGATGGCAGGCTGGTTCGCGGCCACCGCCGCCGGCTGCCTCTTCGCCTTCCCCGAGGGAGAGGCCGTTTCCCGCTACATCGAAGTCGGGCTGGAGCCATGAGGCGCCTTGTCCCCTTCGCCGCCCTGCTCCTGATGGCGGCGGGCCCTGCGGCTGCCCAGACCGGCCGTGAGCACTTCATCCAGTCCGACACCGCCTACGATGCGGTGCACGCCGTGCAGCGCGACGCCTTCCTGGTGTTGCGGGACTCCACCTCGAACATCGACGCCGCGCTGGCCCGGCTGATGAGTGGCCTGGGGCCGTCCAGCTCCCTGATCTGGATGCAGACCCGGATCCGGGCCGTGGCCCAGGCGTGCACTCGTGCCGAGGCTCCCCTTGCCGCGGCACGGACCGTGGTCGCCGGGGGCGCATGGCCGCGCAGCTCCCAGCAGGAGGCGCGTTCCAAGGCGCTCAAGTCCATGGCCTCGTTTGCCACTGACCTGACGGGCTGCCGAACGAAATGGGAGCGGCTCGCGAGCGACACGAATCGTGTGGAGCTCCGGGAATCGGCGCCCTACCACGTCAGCCAGCTCCAGCAGCAACTGGACAAATTCAACCGCGCCACGATCGACTATCTGCGCCGGATCGACATCACCCTGCCTCCCAGCGGTGCGCCCAAGAACTGATCCCCGGACCGGGTCCTCTCTGGCGTCCCCCGTGGGGATTTGTGGATACACATATCCACATTGGGTGGACAAGCCCGTTACAGGCCGCATCCGCATCGTCTTACCGCTCCACATCTTGCCCACAAGAAATCGCGTAACCCGAATAAATACAGGCACTTGCACGATTCTTCCCGCGCCGTAAGTTGGGGGGCCATCCGGATGACGTGGACCGGGCGCTTCTGGCGCTGGTTCGGGCGTTCGGGTGGGTTCGGACCGGAGGAGCAGGGGAGGGGATCGCGGCCGTAATGGCCGGGTCGCCGATGAGCCTGGACCATGCCGGCCGGACGGGTGGAGCCAGTCGCGCGCTCTGCCCACCCCGATCTGGCGCCTCGGGGTGCCATGCGAAGGGATGGTCCGCGACCCGTCCCGACTCGCAGCGCTCGCATCGTGAGGTTTCGGCCTCACGGATCATTGCGGGAGGCGGCCGCCCGGCGAAGAACCGGACGGCCGCCTCTGCTTTTCGGACCCCGCCGACCCCTCAGGCTCCCCAGTCGCTCCGGCCGCGGTAGGCCCTCCGGCGGTCCAGCTGCCAGAGCGTCCGGGCGCTCACCAGGGCTTCTCCCTCGAAATTGCCGGGATCGTCCAGCGCGTCGGCCATGCTTGCCGTCTTGGCGCTGGCGTTGTCGGCGTAGTGCAGCACCTCCGCTTCCAGCGTCATCGGCGGCACCGCGGCCCCGAATTCCAGCTTGCCGTGGTGCGACAACACCAGGTGCTGCAGGATGGCGAGCTCCTGCTCGGTGCAGGGTGGCGGCGTGGCGCCATGCACCGCCCGGTCGAGCATCAGCGCGCCGAGGACGACGTGCCCGTGCAGCGTGCCCGCGTCGGTGCTCTCGAACAGCCCGCCTTCCCAGCGGTACGCCTCCAGCTTGCCGATGTCGTGCAGGAGCACCCCCGCCAGCACCAGGTCGGCCTCCGCCCGGCAGACCCGTGCGATGGCGCGCGCGATGCTCGCCACCTCGACCGTGTGCTTGAGGAGCCCGCCCAGCGTGGCGTGGTGGCCGCCGAGGCTCGCCGGGCACTGCTCGTAGCGGAGGCGGAAGTCGTCGTCGCCGTAGAAGAGGTCGAGGGTGGCGGCAAGCCGTGGACGCGCGATCTCGGCGCGCCAGCTGTCCAACGTCTTCCAATAGGGCGCGGTGTCGCCGACAGACGGCACCAGCCGGCCCAGCTCGACGCTCCCCTTCGGCAGCGGGCGGATGGACGACACCTTGAGTTGCCGCTGCCCGCGGTAGAGGGCGACCTCGCCGATGACCTGGGCCACGTCGCCGGGGGCGAGCCCGGCGATCTTCGGCTGGTCCTCGAGCCAGAACGGGGCGCTCGGCAGCCGGCCGCTCGCATTCTGGAACGTGAGCACGGTGTGCGGGGCGTCGCCGCCGCGGCGCTCCACGTCGAGGATCAGCAGCGGATCCTGGACGCGCTGGCCGGGGACGAGCCCCGCGAGGTCGGTAAGGTCGGTCATGCGAGCCGTTCGGTCGGGAAGAAGGGAACGAAGCAAAGCTAACAGTCCTTGCTCCTTCCGGTGGGGCGGATAGCTTCTCCCGGAATGGAGCCCCTCCCCCTGCTGGTCGTGACGATGGATGCCAGGCACCGAGAGCAGCTGTCCTCGACGCTGGCCGCCGCGGGACATCACGTCGTCACCGCCGGGAGCGGCGCCGATGCCGCCGAGGCGCTGGGCGTGCCCGGGCTCGGCGGCGTGGTGGTGGACCTGGCGCTGCCCGGGCTCGACCGGGCTGCCCTCCGCCGGTCGCTCACGCCGGCCACCCCGGTGCCGCCCGGATCGCTCGAGGACGCCGAGCGCCGGCACATTGCCCTGACGCTGAACCACACGAAGGGCAACAAGCGGCAGGCCGCGCTCCTGCTCGGCATTTCCCGCTCGACCCTCCTGCACAAGATCCGCCGCTACGACCTGGCCGCGGTGGCCGTCCGGGGCCGCCCGGCCCGGTAAGGGTGCGGAGTGGCCCGGGGTCGTCGTGACCCCCGGACCCGGCCTCCGCCGGTGCCGTCTTCCGTCGGCTGCCGCCCGCCCCGCTCGCCGCTCCGCTCACCGCTCGATGCGCACCCGCCCCAGCCGTGACACCACCACCCGCCGCGTGGCCGACCCCTTCGTCAGCGTCCAGCTGGCGTTCGAGAAGCCGGTGGTGACGCCGGTCGGGGAAAAGGTGAGTGTGCGCTCGCCACCGGCCATGGCGACGTCGAACCGTGACGGCCCCGGGATGGCCCAGCGCCGCTGGGGCCCGCTGTCGAGCAGCACCTCGAGCACCATCGAGTCGGGCCCGACGTGGAGCAGCGCAAGGCGGGATTCGACCACCGCCGTGACCCGGGCGCGCGCGTGCGCGCCGGCGATTTCTCCCGCGGCGTGCTCGACCGCCAGGGTGTCGAGCGGCCCGGACATGCCGGGGACGGCGATGCCCACGAGCAGCGAGACGATGCCCAGCGTGATGACGAGTTCGGGAAGGGTGGCGCCGCGGTTCATGGGCAGAGGATACCGGCCGGCGCGCGGGCACCGTCATCCTGCCGCTGCACCGGGCATCCGCGCGCCGCGAGCGGCCCTTGCTCCCGTCCCGCTCCGGGGGCATACTGCGAGTCCTTCCTCACTCCCCGAGGGCTGGCCCCGCATGACTTCTCGCGTGCTGGTGGTGGACGACGAGCCGGCCATTCGCCACGCCGTCGGGCGCCTGCTTCGCCGCGAGGGACTCGAGGCGATCACGGCCGCGACGGCGGGGGAGGCGCTCGCCGCGCTGGAGACCGCGACGGTCCATGCCGTCCTGCTGGACTACCACCTTCCCGGGATGTCGGGCGCGGACCTGGGCGTCGAGATCGTGTCGCGCTGGCCCGCGCTCGCGGGGCGGATGGTCTTCGTGAGCGGTGACCCGACCCTGACCGCGGAATCGCTGCCGCCCGAGTGCCGCGGCGCCCGCCTCGTCCCGAAACCGTTCGACCTCGTCGAGCTGGGCGCCGTGGTGCGCGCGCTGCTGGCGGCCCCGGGCTCGAGCACGACTTCTACCAGGACCTCGCCATGACCCTCCCTGCCGGGCTGGCCACGCTTCCGGGTGCGGATCCCCTGACCGCGCTTCGCGCCTACCGCGCGCTGGCGCCCTGGAGCCTGCGCGACCTCGCTTCCCTGGCCGGCGCGCTGCTCGAGGCCTCCAACATCGTGCCGGTCAATGCCGCCGCCCGGGCCCATCCGGTGGAGCGGACCATCCGCTTCTACGTGGCGCGCGGCCTGGTGAGTCCGCCCGAGGGGCGGGGCACGGCGGCCACCTACGGGTACCGCCACCTGCTGCAGGTGCTGGCCATCAAGCTGCGCCAGATGGAAGGCGCGACCCTCGAGTCGCTGCACAAGGAACTGGCGGACCTGGCGGGCGACATGCTGGAGCGACGGGTCGCCAGCGCCCTCGGCCCGGCGCTGCCCATGCCGTAGCGCGTCCTCGCGGGGCCCGGCACCCACGAGGATGGGCGTGGCCTGCGGCTGGTCGTGAAGCCGTCCGGCGCCCGCGCTTGGGTGCTGCGCTACCAGATCGACTACCGCCGGCGCGACATGGGTCTCGGCCGCTACCCCGAGATCACCCTGGCC
>DAOMFQ010000026.1:0-16054 GCA_035429905.1 Gemmatimonadales bacterium | reverse complement strand
CATCGGGGCGCCCGGATTCGAACCGGGGACCTCCTGCTCCCAAAGCAGGCGCTCTACCGGGCTAAGCTACGCCCCGAACGTCCTGCAAGATAACCGCTCACCCTGTGCCGCCAACCCGTTCCCCCCACCCCTCGGCGAAGAGCGCTGGCAGGTCGAGCAGGAGCGGTGGGGAGTCGGACAGGGGCCGCCATTCGAGGAGCTCCGAGATTACCTCGGGACGCTCGTCGCTCGGACGCCACCGCTCGACGACCCGAGCATCCGGATCCACGATCCAGTATTCCGGGACTCCACCGCGCTGGTAGCGCTTCCGCTTGAGTATCCGGTCGTAGCGGGCGGTCGAGGGGGAGAGCACTTCGATGGCCAGCAGCAGCGAGGTGACTTCGGACCAGTTCCGAAACCCTAGCGGGAGGCTGGCCGGCAGCACGAATAGATCGGGCTGCAGGATCTCGTCCTCGCCGAAGGCCAGGTCAGCGGGGGACCACAGGATCCTCCCCGCCCCGTTGCCTTGCAGGTACGGGCTCATTCGATTGTAGAGCGCCGCCAGGATGCCCTGGTGCAGCGGCGCCGGGGCCGGCGTCACGACCAACTCGCCGGAGACGAGCTCGTAGCGCTTCCCGTCGTCCGGCAGGGCCCGGACCAGTTCAGCAGTCCAGCGGGTTTCTGTCTGGGGCATACCCATAAGGTGGGCTCCTCGGCGCCGAGTCGGCAAGTGGGCATGCCGGATCATGCGGCGGGATCGGGAAGGCAGCGGGATCAATTCACCGCGAAGTGTGGCATCCTGAGGTGGAGGTTGTGTCAACCGAACTTGCCCTGCCCCGGGTACCCGCCACAACTTCCCTCGCACATGACATCCCGCCGCCGCTTTCTTGCCATCGCCGGTGCGGTCGGCCTCGCTGGTGTGGCCGGCGCCGTGGCGTGGCGGGCGCGGCGCTCTGCGGGGCTCGTCAATCCCTGCCTCGGGCCCCTGCCGGACGCGCTCGCGGCGCACCCGCTGGTGCGCGAGGCGTGGGAGGGTGTGGATCCCGCGCTCGTGCTGGATTCCCACGTCCACCTCTTCGGCGACGGCGGCCCCGATTCCGAGGCCTGGTTCAGCGACCGGGCCGGTACTTGGCGGTGGCCGGTGGCCGAGACCCAGCGGCGGGTCTTCCTCAACGCCGCCTGCCTCGAGCCGGGCGTCGGGGCCGGTGCCGAGTACCTCGCGCGGCTCGAGTCCCTTTCGGCAGACTTTCCTGCTGGCTTCGCCATGGTCCTGCTGGCGTTCGACGCGTATCACGACGCGCAGGGCGTCCGCCAGGACGACTCGACCCAGCTGTACGTGGCCAACGATTACTGCGCCCGCGCGGCCGCCACCCGCCCCGGGCGATGCGAGTGGGCCGCCTCCGTCCACCCCTACCGAGCCGACGCCGTCGCGGAGTTGGAGCGGGTGCACCGCCTGGGCGCGCGGGCGGTCAAGTGGATTCCAGCCGCCCAGGGCATCGACCCCGCCGCGCCGCGCTGCGACCCCTTCTACGAGGCGCTGGCCCGGCTCGACCTGCCGCTCATCACCCACGCCGGGCAGGAGCGCGCCCTGACCGGCGACCAATCCCTGGGCAACCCCCTTCGGCTCCGGCGCGCGCTGGAGCACGGGGTGCGGGTGGTAGTCGCGCACTGCGCCACGATGGGCCGGGGGCGCGATCTCGATGTGGGCCCCCACGGCCCGTGGACCGACAACTTCCTGCTCTTCACGCGGCTGATGGACCAGGCCGCCTACGCCGGCCGTCTCTTCGGCGATCTCTCGGCGGTCACCCAGCGGGCCAGGGCCGGCGACGCGTTGCGGCGCATCATCGAGCGCGGCAGTGCCGGTGGCGACTGGGAGGGGCGCCTGCTCAACGGCTCCGACTACCCCCTGCCGGGCATCCTGCCGCTCTTCTCGCCGGACCAGCTGGCCGGGGAACGCCTCCTCGACCCGGCGGCCGCGGCGGCCCTCGCCGCCATCCGCGACCATAACCCGCTGCTTTTCGACTTCGTCCTGAAGCGGAGCCTGAGCGCCGGCGGGCGGCGCCTGTCACCGCGAGTGTTCGAAATGCGCGGCTTCTTCACCGCTTCGCCCGCCACGCCCGGGGCCTGAAGCGATGACCGGGAGCGTCACGCTGCCCTGGTGGGCGTTCGTCACCCTGCTGGGGTTCGCGGGCTGGGCGGTGCTGGTCCTGCTGCTCGCGCCCGGGATGCGGTGGTTCCTCCGGCGGCGGCTCAACCTGATGATCGGGGAGATCAACACCCGGCTCCAGGTGGAGCTGCCCTCGTTCAAGCTCACGCGGCGCCAGGTGCTCATCGACCGGCTCTTCCACGACCCCGCGGTGCAGGCGGCCGCCGCCGCGCACGCGAGCGCTACAGGTGAGTCGCTCCGCACCACCTGGCGCCGGGTGGACCGCTACGCGCGGGAGATCGTCCCCTCCTTCAACGCCTACATCTACTTCCGCGTGGGGTACGCGCTGGCGCGCGCCGCGGCGCGCACCCTCTACCGGGTGCGGATCGGGTACGTGGACGAGGCGGCGCTGGCGCGCGTGTCGCCGAAATCGGCCATCGTCTTCGTCATGAACCACCGCAGCAACATGGACTACGTGCTCGTGGCCTTCCTCGCCGCCGAGCGGACGGCCCTGTCGTACGCGGTCGGCGAATGGGCGCGGATCTGGCCGCTGCAGCAACTCATCCGGTCGATGGGGGCGTACTTCGTCCGGCGGAACTCCGGCGATCCGCTCTATCGGGTGGTCCTGGCGCGCTACGTCCACATGGCGACCAGTTCCGGAGTGACGCAGGCGGTCTTTCCCGAGGGCGGGCTCACGGTGGACGGCCGCCTCCGCCCGCCGAAGTTCGGGCTGCTGGACTACATGGTGAAGGGGTTCGACGCCGCGGGCGAGCGTGACGTCGTGTTCATTCCGGTGGGAATCAATTACGACCGGGTTCTGGAGGACCGCACGCAGCTCCGCAAGCTTCACCCCGACCAGCGGCGCCCCGGCCTCACGCGGGCGGCCGCGGTGAGCGCGCGCTTCTTCCTGCAGAACCTCTGGCTCTTCGTGAGCGGGCGGTGGCACCGGCTGGGGTACGCCTGTGTCAACTTCGGCACGCCGCTCTCGCTCCGGGACTTCCTCCGGATCCGGGGCGTCCGGCTGGACGGACTCGACGAGGCCGCCCGGCGGGAAGTGGTTGCCGCGCTGGCGGCGTCATTGATGGACGGGATCGGCCGGGTGATCCCGGTCCTGCCGGTGGCGCTGGTGGCGGAGGTGCTGGCGCGCGAACCGGACCGCTCCCTGAGCGCATTCGAGCTCAAGGCGGCGGCCCATGCGCGGATGCGGGAGCTGGAGGCCGCGGGCGCGCACCTGTATATCCCGAGGCAGGATCAGGAGTACGCGTTCGAGGTCGGGCTTCGGATGCTGACGCTGCGGCACTTCGTGGAGGAGAAGGGGGGGCTCTACCGCGCCGCACCGGAGCAGGTGGATGCGCTGCGGTACTACGCGAACTCCATCGCCCACTTGCGGGGCCAGTCGCCGCCGTGACGCCGCTCAGCGTGGTGCGTGGACATCGGGGCGCGTCTCCGGTTGCGCCAGGGCGGCTTTCAGCGCCTTGAACGCCCTGCCGCGGTGGCTCACGGAGTCCTTTTCCTCGTCCGTGGCCTCTCCAAAGCTCTTCCCCAGATCGTCCGAGAAGAAATATGGGTCGTACCCGAATCCGGCGGACCCGGCCGCCGCCTCGAGGATCTTCCCGGCGCACTCCCCCTCGAATTCCTCCGGCATCCCGCCGACGTGCCGGATCAGCACCAGCACGCACCGGTACCGGGCCCGACGCTTGGGTTCCGGCGCGCCATGGAGCCGCCGGAGGAGTTCGGCGTTGTTCGCGGCATCCACCGCGGCCGCGGGGCCGGTTGCGCCCGCCCAGCGCCTCGAACGCACGCCTGGCGCCCCGCCAAGGTAGAACACCTCGAGCCCGGAGTCGTCCGCCACCGTCGGGAGGCCCGAGCGCTTCCCGAAGTATTCCGCCTTGGCGCGGGCGTTGGCGCGATAGCTGTCGGACTGTTCGAGCAGGTCCTCGGCCGGATCCTCGAAGAGATTGAGATCCTCCGGGAAGACGATGTCGAGCCCGGCACCGGCCAGCAGTCGGCGGACCTCCCGCTGCTTGCCGGCGCTCCGGGTAGCCACGAGCAGCTTCACCGGCCGAGCGCCTTCCGCTGCAGGGCGAAGAGCTGTGCGATGCCCCGCTCGCCATGCGCCAGGAGCTGGTCGAGCTCCGCGCGGCTGAAGGTGCCAGCCTCCCCCGTGCCCTGCACCTCCACGAACCGATCAGGCTCCAGCATCACGAAGTTGGCGTCCACTCCCGCGTCCTTGTCCTCGAGATACGCGAGGTCGAGTCGGACCTCTCCCTCGACGATGCCCACCGATACGGCCGCCACCAGACAGCCAAAGGGATCCGGGATCCCGGTACGCGCGGAGAGCCAGGCGGTCGCATCCGCCAGTGCCACGCAGGCGCCGGTGATGCTGGCCGTCCGGGTGCCGCCGTCGGCCTGCAGGACGTCGCAGTCGATTCTGATGGTGTATTCCCCGAAGGCCATGGTCCCCATGGCCGCGCGGAGCGACCGGCCGATCAGCCGCTGGATTTCCTGGGTGCGCCCGCCGGGCCCGTTCCGCTCCCGCGAGGTGCGCTCGCTCGTGGCCCGGGGCAGCATGGCGTACTCGGCGGTGACCCAACCATGCCCCGTGCCCCGCCGCCAGGATGGCACCCCCGGCTCCACGCTCGCCGTGCAGTGCACCAGCGTGCCGCCGGCGCGCACCAGGCAGGAGCCCTCGGCGTACGGATTGGCGCCGCGCTCGAGGACGAGCGGCCGAAGCTCGTCGTTCTTCCGGCCATCAGGACGAGGCACGTAAACGCTCCACGAGGCGGGTGGTGGATTGGTCCGGGACGAGACCCACGCGGACGACGCGCCCGCCGCGCGCCTCCACGATATCGGCGCCGACGATCTGTGCCCGCGCGTAGTCGGCGCCCTTGACCAGGACGTCGGGTTCCAGCGCCCGGATGAGCTCGAGCGGGGTATCCTCGTCGAAGAGTACCACGCAGTCCACCGCCGCGAAGCCGGCCAGCATCCGCGCGCGAGCGCCCTCCGGCACCAGCGGCCGGTCGGCGCCCTTCCCCAGCCGCCGCACCGAGGCGTCGCTGTTCACGCCCACGACCAGCGCGCCGCCCTCGGCACGGGCGGCCTCCAGCAGGGCGAGGTGGCCGGGGTGCAGGAGATCGAAGACCCCATTGGTGAAGACCACGGGGCTCCGCTGAGCCCGCCGCCAGGCGCGCGCAGCGTCGAGGCTCCGCACCTTGGCCGTGGTGTTCACGCCGAGGCGGGGGCCGCGGGAGGAACGGGGACGTCCCGGAAGAGCAGCTTGAGGAGCGGAGGGGCCACGAAGGTCGTGCCCATGACCATCAGGAGCACGATGCTGAAGGCGTCGTCGGTCAGGATGCCCGACCGACGGCCGATGTCGGCGAAGATGAGCCCCACCTCGCCCCGGGGCACCATGCCGACGCCCACCGCAAGTCGCCGGAACTTCGCCCAGGGTGCGGCGTACCCCGCCGCCACCTTGCCAAAGATGGCGAGCAGCGTGAGCCCCAGCGCTACCAGCAGCAGGTGAGCGCCACCCGGGCGGGTGGGGTCGAGGAGCGACACGTCCAGTGCGCTGCCGACGCTCACGAAGAAGATTGGCGTGAGCAGGGCGCCGACCGGGCGGACCCGCTGCTCGATGGCGTGGAACTGCTCAGTGCGCGCGAGGATGATCCCGGCGGCGAAGGCGCCCATGATGAGCGCGGAGCCGGCCATGTCGGCCAGCGCGGCGAGCCCGAAGCAGATGGCCAGGGCCAGCACCGGAGCCGCATGCTGGACCTTCATCCTGGCGACGGTGCGGAAGACCTTGGGCGCCACCCATCCGCCGACCGCCACGGCGATGACCAGGAAGCCGACGGCCACAAGCAGGATCTTGGCGGCACCCACCGGGGAAATCCCGCCTCCGGCCGCGATCCCCGAGACCACCGTCAAGATCACCAGGCCTAGCACGTCGTCGATCACCGCGGCGCCGATGATGATCTGCCCCTCGGTGGAGCCGAGCCGGGCCAGGTCGGAAAGCACCCGCGCGGTGATGCCCACGGAGGTGGCGGTCAGCGCCGCGCCCAGGAAGATGGCGGCCGTGCCGAGGGTCGTCTGGTCGCCCATGCCGTGCGGCACGTGCGTCCAGTAGAGGTAGCCGGCAAGGAACGGAAGGAAGATGCCGACCGCGGCAACCGCCGCCGCTGATCCGCCGACCCGTCGCATCTGGCGGAGGTCGGTTTCGAGCCCGATCTCGAAGAGGAGGATCAGCACGCCCAGCTCGGCAAGGACCGCGATCACGTCGGCGGTCGCTCCGCTGGCGGGGATGACCCCGAGTGCGCTCGATCCGAGGAGCACTCCGGCGAGCAGCTCGCCGAGCACCGCCGGCTGGCCGATCCGCTCGGCGAGTTCGCCGAGCAGCTTGGCCCCCACCAGCATGGCGGCCAGCGTGAGGAGGAAGCTCGACACGCCATGGCCTGCCCCACCGGCGTCGGCCCAGAGCGGGCCGGCGGCGGCGAGGACGAGGGCGATCAGCAGGGCACCGGCGCGGTGCCGAATCCGCATGGTGTTAGAGGCCGGCGACAGCGTGGGGATGGAACTGGAACGTGTGGTGGAAGAGCGGGAGCGTCACTTCTTCGGCGTATTCGCTCTCGATGGTGATCTGGCGCGGGCGTGCGGTGCGCCTGATCTGGATCTTCTGGGCCTCGGCCGGCAGCCCCAATTCATCGACCGTCGTCAGCAGCCGGCGCCGGATGACGCCGTCCGGAATGCTCGGTGCCAGCCGGGCCTGGGAGCGCATCTCCTCCTGGTACTGGTAGAAGCGCCAGTAGACCTCGCCGATGTGCACCCCGTAGTAGAGTGCCGCGGCGAACACGAGCAGCGTCAGCAGGCAGCCCGTGGAGCTGGACCCGCGTCGATTCGATGCGCTAGTTACCATTGTGATTGCGCTCCATCCACGATATCGGTCACCAGTTTTTCGAGCGCACGCAGACGTCCTTCGGATTCCTGCCCAGGCGGATAATTCGCCTCGACGATGAGGCCGTTCCGCTGCCAGAGCGCCTTGGCGGCCTTCTGGTCGTAGATCTCGATGTTGACCGTGATCTGCAGCGCGCGCTGCGTCACGTTGACGCTGTTGCCGCTGCCGCTGCTGGTGCCGGTGTAGGCCACGGGCTGGTCCGGTTCGTACCGCGTGATGGAGCCGCGGACGATGGCGTCGGCGGTGCTTTCGCCCGCCGAGCGGAGTCCCAGCCGATCCTGCATGGCCACCTTCACCGCGTTGTTCACCTGCTGGGTGAGGGTCGGCTCCGTGGTCAGGTTGTCGAACGGCAGCACGGCCACCGTCTTGATCCCCTCCGGCAACCCGCCCCCCGCAAATCCGTACCAGCAGCCCGAGACGACCGGGAAGCTAAGGAGCAGGAGGAGCCCAAAGCGCCGCGGGAAACGCCGCGGGAGAGGAGTCTGCGACAATCGTCAGGTCCAGTCTGGCCGGTACCGAGGGAACGGTCAGCCGTGCGGAGACCGGTGCTCCGTCGGCGTCGAGCTTGGTCTCGACCACCCCCATCGTGACACCCGCGCGCTGCCATTCCGCCTGGAAGGTGCCCGCGCCCGCACCCTGCCGCCGGTAGCGCACCGTATCGGCGCCCTGATTCCACTCCAGGGTCGTGAGCGTCCCGTCCTGTCGTCCGCGGATGGCGGCGCCTGGGGGCGGCGGGCGCATCACCCCGAACATAGCCCACATGAGCGGGTAACTGGGAATCAGCCTGGCGATGATCTCGGGTGGACGCACCCAGCGAGGATCGTCGCCCACCACCACCGCCGCCGCCCCCCCGATGCCCCACGGCCCCGCGATGTCGAAGCGCATCGAGTCCGGCGCGGCGAGCCGGGCGCTCCCCTGCCCGCCGACCGAGGCCTGGCCGTCGTTGAACATCCACTTGAATCGCAACAAGCGGTTCCCCTGGGGGGCGGAGGGGGCTACCCACGCCAGGGCTTCGGCACGACCCATCGCGACCAAGCCCGTCGGCGCCGGCTGGACCGTCGGCCCCGCGCAGGCGGCCACCAGAGCAAGATAGGAAAGGCGGCTCAGGCGGTCAAGCCCAAAGTGTTGTGGCATAGCAGGTTATCGCCGGTCAGTTCAAGGAGTTCAGCGCCGAACGAGGCGGATCTGGTCGCCCTGCGTGATGCGGAGAAGTGACGCCGGGGATCCGACCACGCGTCCGAAGATGGTGTAGGTGCCGTCCAGCTGCGGCTGTGGGCCGAGCGTGAAGAACCACTGGCTGCCCCCGGTGTCGGGCCCCGAGAGGGACATGGCGAGCACGAATCCGTCAAAGCGGCGTTGACTGATTTCGTCCCGAATCGCATACCCCGGGCCGCCCCATCCATCGCCCCGCGGATCGCCATCGCGGCTGACCAGGTTCGGTATGACCCGCTGCCACCGTCCATGGTCGAAGAACCGCCGGTCGAGCAGCGTGAGGAAGTTGACGACCGTCAGCGGAGCCTCCGGGCCGAGCAGTTCGACCTCGATGGTGCCCCGCTGGTCGGTCTCGATGAAGATGTGTGGATGCGCCTCCGGCGCCTCCGGGGCGGCCACGAAACGGCTGGCGATTTCCCGGTAGTCCTGGAGCGTCCGGTTCGTCTCCAGCGGAAAGGCGGGCCCCCACCGGTCCGCTGCCTCCGGCCAGGTGGCGTCGGCCCAGAGTCGGAGCACGTAATTGGCGGGGCGCGGAGTGATGGAGAGGAAGTCGCGCGCGACCTCGCCCGCCTCGGCTTCCGAGCTCGCCGCGAGGGTCCGCAGGGCGTCGAGCGCCGCGATGGCCGCGTCCGGGACCGAGTCGCGGCCAGCGCGGTTGTACGCGGCTGCGAGCGACGCGAGGTCGGCAGGAACCGGGGCACGGCCGATCGCGCGCGCGGCGAGGGTGCGGACGCCGACATCGGCGTGCGTCAGCAGCCCACGCGATGCCGCGAGCAGGGCGGGATCGGGCCCCGGCACCGCGTCGACCCATCCCTGGAGCGCTGCCGCCGCCACCCGGCCGTCCGGATCATTGAGGAAGTCAGGGTGCGACACGTCGGGGCCCGGCGCCACCCAGCCCCACCCTTCCGCCGCACTGGCGCGATCCGGCCAGTTCTTGCTGACGGTCCACGCGCCGGAGAGGATCCGGAACGAGTCGGGGCTCACGCGCGCCAATCCGAGCAGCGCCTCGCGCTGCAGGGCGAAGGTCCCCTTCCCTTCCCGCACGATCCGGGCGAGCTGTGCCTCGGCCACTCTGCCGCCCGACTGGGCCACGGCACTCGCCGCCGCCACCTGCACGTTCGGGACGGGGTCGGAGAGCTGCGATACGATCTGCGTCGCAACGTCCTCCCGCCGGTAGGTTCCCAGCGAACGGAGCGCGTTGATTCGCACGCCCGCCTGCTCGTCGCGCGAGGCCCGGACCAGCATCTGCACGACGCTTCCGGCCTCCAGTCCGGCGGCCGCGGCGTATGGCGCGGTCAGCGCCCGCGCACCGTAGGCGCGGACCATCGGGTGGGCATCGTTCAGCGCGGTGACGAAGACCGCCCCCGCCGCAGGGGCGCGCAATTGGCCGAGGGAGAAGATGACCCGCCAGCGGAGTTCGTCGTCGTCGCTCTGGGCGAGCGCGATGAGCTGCCGCGTGGGGCCGAGTTCGCCGAGCCGCCAGGCGTCGATCGCGGCCTGGCGCACCAGCACGCCGCGGTTTGGAGTGCCGGCGATGTTGGCCGTGCCGTTCAGCACCCGGTCGATCAGGTCGGCCGCCGCGGGCCCGCCGATTCTGGCGACCGCGGCAATCACTTCCTTCGCCGTCTCGGCGGTGGGCCCGGGCAGCGCGGCCAGTCGGGAGGCCAGCGGGCCAACCGCCGCACTGTCGCGCAGGAGCCCGAGGGCGAACGCCGCCACCGTCTGCACCGTCGAGTCCTGGTCCTGCAGCATCGGTACGAGGAGTGCGGTGCCGCGGAGGTCGCCGATACGCCCGATCGCCATCGCCGCCGAGCGGCGCACCAGGGGCTCCGGCGACCGCACACCGGCCTCGAGGTCGGCCGCAGCCCAGCGCCGGGCATCCTCCGCCTGGAGGAGCGGGGCCACCGCCTCCACCACCGACGCATTCTGGGCCAGCGCCGGCGGCCCCCACGCGAGGAGGCACGGGAGCACGAGGGCAATCCGTCCGCGGGCGGCGGTCCTCAACGGCAGCCGCTCATTCGGGATCCGGAATCGGGCGCAGCAGCGACGCTACCTGGGCCGGGAGCCGGGTCGGCTCGAACTGGTGGTTCAGGCTCAGCATCTTCGTCTCCGCCGTCACCAGGAGTGCCCCCGTCTCGGCATGGGTCAGGCGGTAGCCGAAGGTCACCCGGCGGCTGGCGAGTTCCCGCACCCAGCACCGAACCCGCACCGGATCGTCGTAGCGCGCCGGGTGGTGGTACCGCATGGAGAGATCGCCCACCACGAGGAAGAACCCGAGGGCCTCGAGTTCCCGATAGCTCATGCCCGCCTGCCGCAGGTACTCGGTGCGTGCCACGTCGAGCCAGACCGCATAACGGGCGTGGTACACCACGCCCATCTGGTCGGTTTCCGAGTAATTGACACGCGCGAATGTGTCGACGTGGGAGACGGGCATCGAGGGCCGTGGCCGGGGTTGGCGCAAGGTAGGTCGAGCCGCCGCCGAAAGTCAAATGCCGCAAGCGCTTGCGAGAGCGCGGCCGGGCTTTCTATCTTCGGTCGTGTTCGGTCAACGCCTCCTCGTCCTGTCCGACGCCCACGTGGGCGCCACCCCCCCAGAGGTCGAGGAGGCCCTCCTCGCCTTCCTGGACCGCGCGCCCACCCTGGGCGACTCGCTCCTGCTCAACGGTGACATCTTCGATTTCTGGTTCGCCTACCGGCGCCTGATTCCGCGGCGCGGGTTCGAGGTGGCCGCCGCGATCCGGCGGGCCCGGAAGCAGATGCCGGTGGCCATGGTGGGCGGCAACCACGATCGGTGGGGAGAGGACTTCTGGGAGCAGGACCTCGACGTGCGGTTCGCCCCGCTCCGGATGGAGCTGCTCATCGGCGAGCGGCGCGTCCTGGCCATCCACGGCGACGGCGTCACCGAGTCCCACTGGTCCGCGGTGCTCCTGCAGCAGATCACCAGGCATCCGGCGTTCGTGAGCATCTGGAGGCACGCGCCGCCTGCGTTCGCGTTCTGGGTGGTGGACCGGATGACCCACTCGCTCGGCAACACGGTGCGGGAGGAGGAAATCCTGCGGGCGGCGTCGGACCGGCAGCGCGCCTGGGGGGAGGCCGAACTGGCCAAGGATCCGGCGCTGGGGTGCCTCGTCATGGGCCACACCCACCGCCCCGTGCTGAGCGAGCCGTTCGCCGGCCGTCAGTTCCTCAATCCGGGCGCGTGGCTCGATGGCTTCAAGTATGGTGTGGTGACTTCGACCGGTGCCGAGCTCGCCACCTGGCGGGGCTGACGCGCGTTAACCCAGCCTGACGAGATCCGGCTGGCCCAGCCGTTCTCCCAGGAACCGCGCCCCCACCTGGAGGAACCGGGCCTGGTCGTCGCTGACGACGAACCGGTGGATGCCCGGTACCTTCGTTTCGCTGGCGATTCCGCCTTCCGACAACGCGACCGTCAGGCTCTTCGCCGTTTCCTCCGCACTGTCGATCAGCGCCACGCCCTCCCCCATCACACTGTGCAGCAGCGGCTTCAGCAACGGGTAGTGGGTGCACCCCAGCACCAGCGTGTCCACGCCGGCTCGCCTGAGCGGCGCCAGGTACTCCTCGGCGACCAGCCGCGTGGCGGCGTGATCAAACCAGCCCTCCTCGACCAGCGGCACCAGCAAGGGACAGGCGACCTGTTCGATGCGCGCGGCCGGCAAAATGCGCCGGATGGCCGTCGGATAGGCCTGGCTGGCCACCGTTCCCGCCGTGCCGATGACGCCGATCCCTCCGCCGCGAGTCGCCTTGGCGGCCGCGCGGGCGCCGGGCTCGATCACGCCGAGGACCGGGACCGGTGACGCGGCGCGGAGCGCGTCCAGCGCGTGCGCGGTGCTGGTGTTGCAGGCGACGACGACGGCCTTGACCCCCTGCCCCAGGAGCCAGTCGAGGATCTCGAGGCTGTAGCGCCGCACCGTGTCGGGTGACTTGGGGCCGTAGGGAACGCGGGCGGTATCACCGAAGTAGATGGTCGATTCGGTGGGAAGGTGCTCGAAGATGGCACGCGCCACCGTGAGCCCCCCGATGCCGGAGTCGAAGATGCCGATGGGTGCGGTGTTCATCGCACGCGCACCGGGATGGAGACCCCGCCCGCCACGCCGCCGCCGGGGGCGGCCTGGATGTTCAGGTCCCCGGGGAAGTCCCAGAGGTGTGCGGACACGTAGGCCTCCATGGCCGAGAGCAGGTGGTTGACGCCGAGCAGGACCAGCCAGTCTTCGCGCTGCTGGCTCTTTGCGTCCACGCTGCCGGAGTTGACCGATTCCATGTAATTGAGCTGGCTGGTGGTGGTGATGGCCATCCCGAGGGTGACGCCCTCGGCGGCGATGAAGAAGGCGGCGGCGGTGCGCCGGCCGGTGCGGGCCTGGCCCCATCCGGGAATCAGCAGCGATCGCCAGAACGCGCCCATGGGGCTCACCGGCGGCCGGAGGACCGGGACGCTGTCCGCAGGAGAGGGAGCGGGTGCCGGCGCTGCCGCGCGCGCGGAATCGGGGAGGGCCGCAGCGGTCGAATCCTGCGCGCTCAGCGGCCCTGCGATGGCGATGAGCGCCAGGCCCACGGCGACGATGCCCCTCACTGCCCCGCCACCAGGACCGGCAGGGCGCCCGGGAGGAGTGAGGCCTCGAGCACGTGATGACCCGGCGACCGCAGTTCGCCGTCGAGATGGGCGGTGAGGGGACCGTCCTCCGAGGTGATCCGCACGCGGTTGGCGCGGGCCATCCGGACTTCCTTGAGCGTGACGTGCTTGCCGCTCAGGACGCGGTGGGCCCGGGTGAGCAGGAAGCCGAGCCCGAAGGGGCCGATGGCGCAGACATCCAGCAGGCCATCGTCGGGGCGGGCGTCCGGCGTCAGGTAGAAGAGGCCGCCGGCGCAGGGGCCCACGCCAATTTCGAGGACGGTGGTCGGTCCGGCCCAGGACTGCCCACCGGCGTCCACCCGGAGGCGAAGGGGCTTGCGGTGGACGATGGCCTGGAGCGCGGCGACCACGTACCCTGCGGCCCCGGGCCAGTGCTTGTAGAGATTCACCCGCCGCGCGACGTCGGCGTCCAGTCCGACACCCAGCGAGTTGACGAAGTACTCGCCCCAGGCCATGCCGACGTCGAACAACCTGACGGTCCCCGCCGCCAGCGCCGCGACGGCCGCCATTGGCGCCAGCTTCGCGGTACCGGTCAGCTTGGCGAAGTCGTTCCCGGTGCCCACAGGGACCACGGCGAGCATGGGGAGCGACCGGGCGCCGTTGGTGAGGAGCCCGTTCGCCACCTCGTGGACGGTGCCGTCACCCCCGACGGCGATGACTCGTTCCACCCGCCCCACCGCCTCGCGGGCCAGCGCCGTGGCGTGGCCCGGATTCGTCGTCAGCGCCAGCTCGACCTCTCCCCACGCCGTGCGGGCCGCGGCGTGCACGTCCTCCCGGAAGCGTGCACTGCGGCCATGTCCGGCGGCGGGGTTGAGGATGACGAGTGAGGGCAGCGCGCACCTCGGGCTGGCGGGTGAATGTGGCGGGAGCGTGTGGGAATCGAACCCACCGGAGCCGCCCGAGGCGCCTCCATCGCGGTTTTGAAGACCGGCCGAACCACCAGGCCCGATCCGCCCCCTCGGTCCTCAGTCCTCAGTCCTCAGTCCTTCGCGGCAACGACATCAATCTCCACGCGAGCACCCTTCGGCAGTCCCGCCACCGCCACCGTCGAACGCGCCGGGCGGTGGGCGCCGAAGTGCTTCGCGTACACCTCGTTCATCGCGGCGAAGTCGGCCATGTCCACGAGGAACACCGTCGTCTTCACCACATGGGCCAGGTCGGTGCCGGCTGCCGTCAGCACTGCCCGGAGGTTGGTCAGCGCCCGGTCGGTCTGTTCGGCCACGCCCCCGGCCACCAGCTCCATCGTGGCGGGGTCCAGCGCCACCTGCCCCGCGGTGAAGACCAGCCTGCCGGAGACGATGGCCTGGCTGTAGGGCCCGATCGCCTTCGGGGCGTCGGGAGTCGAAACGACGTCGAGTGCCATGCCGTGCTCCTTCTAGAAGAGACCCTCGATCCGGCCGTCGGGAAAGATACGGATCTGCTCGGCGGCGGGGGTCTTGCCGAGGCCCGGCATCGTCATGATGTCGCCGGCGAGTGCCACGACGAAGCCGGCGCCGGCGGACGGATAGAGGTCACGGATCGTGATGCGGAACCCGGAGGGGCGCCCGAGCCTGGTGGGGTCGTCGCTGAACGAATACTGCGTCTTGGCGATGCACACCGGCGTGGCGCCGAGCCCCATCTCCTGCAACTGCTTGATGGCCCGCTCCGCGACCGGCGTGTAGTCCACGCCGGCGGCGCCGTAGATCTCCCGGGCGATCGTCTCGATCTTCTCCTTGATCGGCAGCTTCTCGTCGTAGATCGGCTTGAACTTCCCCTTCTTCTCGGCCAGCACGGCGATCAGCTCCTTGGCCACCGCTTCGCCGCCCTCGCCCCCCTTGGCCCAGACGTCGCTCATCGCCACGCGGGCGCCCCAGGACTTCGCGGCCGCGATCACGGCGTCGATTTCCTCCTGGGAATCGGAGAGGAAGCGGTTGACGGCCACCACCACGGGGAGCCCGTACTTCTGGACGTTCTGGACGTGGCCCTCGAGGTTCACCATGCCGCGCTTGAGCGCCGCCACGTCCGGCGTGCCCAGGGCGTCCTTCTTGACGCCGCCGTGCATCTTGAGCGCGCGGATCGTGGCCACGACGACGGCCGCCTCGGGGTTGAGCCCGCCCATCCGGCACTTGATGTCGAAGAACTTCTCCGCGCCGAGGTCGGCGCCGAAGCCCGCCTCCGTCAGCACGAGGTCCGCCATGCCGAGCCCGAGCCGGGTGGCCACCACCGAATTGCAGCCGTGGGCGATGTTGCCGAAGGGCCCGCCGTGCACGAGGGCCGGGCCGCCCTCGAGGGTCTGCACCAGGTTGGGCATCAAGGCGTCGCGGAGCAGGAGGGTCATCGCGCCGGCCGCCTTGAGGTCGCCCGCGGTGACCGGCTTCTTGTCGCGCGTGAGGCCGACGATGATCCGCGCGATTCGCTGCTCAAGGTCGGTGACGGAGCTCGCGAGGCAGAGGATCGCCATGATCTCGCTGCCGGGCACGATGACGAAGCGATCCTCGCGGGTCGGGCCCCCGTTCAGCCCGCCGATCCCGACAATGATGTGCCGGAGCGCCCGGTCGTTCATGTCGATGGTGCGGGGCCAGGTGATCCGGCGGGTGTCCAGGCCGAGGGCGTTGCCCTGGTGCAGGTGGTTGTCGAGCAGGGCGGAGAGGAGGTTGTGTGCCGAGGTGATGGCGTGGAAGTCGCCGGTGAAGTGCAGGTTGATCTCGTCCATCGGGATGACCTGCGCGTAGCCGCCGCCGGCCGCGCCGCCCTTCACCCCGAACACCGGGCCCAGCGACGGCTCGCGGATGCACACCATCACCTTGGTGCCGAGCCGGCGGAAGGCCTGGGCCAGTCCGACGGTGACGGTGGACTTCCCCTCCCCGGCCGGCGTCGGGTTGATGCCGGTCACGAGCACGAGCCGGCCCTTCGGCGGCCGCTTGGCCGCCGCCTCGGGCGTGATCTTGGCCTTGTACCTCCCGTACGGCAGGTATTCGTCGACGCCCAGGCCCGCCTCGGCGGCCACCTCGGCGATGAGTCGGGGCTTGGCGGCCTGCGCAATTTCGATGTCGGTCGGGACCTTGGACGTCACGCGCTCTCTCCGGGTCAAGGCGAACAACGCAACTCAGTGAACGGTAATCGGCGCCGGGGCGCTCGGGAA
>DAOMFQ010000025.1:0-16227 GCA_035429905.1 Gemmatimonadales bacterium | reverse complement strand
TCGCCCGGGGCCACGTGCAGGAGCAGGAACGCCACCACCAGCACGCCGAAGAGCGTCGGGAGCACCAGCAGGAGTCGCCAGGCCAGGAAGCGTGTCACGGGACCCTCTCGACGGTCCGCCAGCGCTGCCCGTTGAAGATGGCCGGGACTTCCCAGCCCGTTACGTTGGGCCGCTCGGCCCACAGGTCGACCGGAAACCAGAGGAAGATCCAGGGCGCCGCCTCGAAGATCCGCTGGTCGATGGCGCGGCTGAGGCTGTCCTTGAGCGCTGCATCCGGCGTGCCCCGGGCGCGCAGGATCATCCGGTCGGTGACCGGGTCGGCGTAGAACGCCCGGTTGCCGCCACCGCCGGCGTTCTTCGAGTAGAAGGTCGGATAGTTGAAGCTCTCGGGGTCCGGGTAGTCGGCGTACCAGTCGGTCAGGAAGAGATCGGCCTCGCCCTTGGACGACGCGGCGCGGGCGCTCGAGGCGTCGCGCTCGATGATCTCGATGGTCACGCCGACCTGCGCCAGGCTCTGCTGGATCGACTGCGCAATGCGCGCCAGTTCCGAGCGCTGCGTCCGCCAGAGCTTGAGGGTCAGGCCGCCGGCGTACCCGGCCTCGACCAGCAGCGCCCGCGCGGCGGCGGTGTCGTGGGGGTACGGCGCGCGGGCGCTGTCGTAGCCCTCGATGCCCGGCGGGATCGCGCCGGCCGAGCGGACGCCGCGCCCCGCCATGATGGTGCGCATCATGGTGCCCGCGTCCACGGCCAGGTTGAGCGCGCGGCGCACGCGCACGTCCTGGAGCGCGCCGCGCCGGGTGTTGATGGCCACGTAGAGCGCGCGGAGGGCCGGGCGCCGCTGGAGTTCCGGGCCATGTTCCCGCTCCCAACGGACCGTTTCGCTGAACGGCACTTCCACGATCGCCAACTGGCCGAACTCGTATTCGGCGGCCTGTGTGAGGGGCTCGGGAATGATCCGCACCCGCAGCGAATCCGAAAGGGGCCGCCCGCCCCAGTAGTCCTCGTTCGCCGCCACCAGAAGCGCGTCGTCGTGTGACCAACTCACGAACGTCCAGGGGCCGCTGCCCACCGGGCGCTCGCCGAAGTCGGGCCCCAGTGATTCCGGTACGATCGCCGAGGCGGGCATGGCGAGCAGCTTGGGAAAGACGTTGAGCGGCTCCTCGAGGGTGACCACCAGCGTCGAATCGTCGGGGGCGGCGAGCCCCTCCACGTCGGAGGTGTCGCCTGAGGCGAAGGCCGCCGCGCCCCGGATGGGGGTGAGCGTCCAGGTCCTCGACCCCTTCGAGGCGAGCGAGAGCACGCGCCGGAACGAGGCCCGCACCGTCCGCGCGGTGATGGGGCGGCCGTCATGGAATCGTGCGTCGGTCCGGAGGTGAAAGGTGTACGTCGCCCCGGTGGAGTCGGCCTCCCAGCGGGTGGCGATGCCCGGCACCAGGCGCCCCGCGGCGTCGAACTGCGTCACGTTGTCGAACAGCATGGCGATCATCTCGCCGCTCGGCACGTCGGTAGAGAAGGCGGGGTCGAGGGAGCGCGGGTCGGCGGTGAAATAGTACGTGATGGTGCGGGGTCCCCCTTCGCCGCCGCAGGCGGTCAGGACCAGCATCGCGGCGAAAAGGAAGCGCGTCATCGGCAGGTGATCCGTGCGGGTTGACGAGGGGTGGTCCGCGCACCGGAAGGAGGGTGGAGCCTGAGGCTCCTCCGCCGTGGCGTAAGGTGGTGAAACTAGGCATCTTACAGCATGCCGTCAATCACGTGCGCCCCCGACGTCGCGGGGCCCACCGCGTGAGCGTGCCCCGGGGCGCGCTCCTCGTCCTGCTGGCCGTGCTCCTGGCCGCCTTGCCGCTTCAGGCGCAGGACGAACCGCTCATCGTGCGCGGCCTCCGCTTCAAGGGCAACCACGCGCTCGACGCGACCCAGCTCTCGGCCGCCATCGCCACCACGAATTCGTCGTGGTTTGCACGCACCTGGGCGGTCAAGTGGATCGGCTTGGGCGAAAAGCGGACCTTCGATCCGGTGGAATTCCAGCGGGACGTGCTCCGGCTGACGCTGCTCTACAAGAAGAGCGGGTACATGAGCGCCGAGGTCGACACGCTCGTGCACCGGAGCGCGAACAGCATCTCCATCACCTTCCTGATCACCGAGGGCCCGCCGGTCCGGCTCGACTCGCTGCAGGTCCTGGGGCTCGACTCGGTGGCCAGGCGGGCCGCCGTGGAGCGAGACCTCCCGCTCCAGGTCGGCGATCCCTTCAGCCGCATCCAGCTCGACGCCACCTCGGACACGCTGGTGCGGCGACTGCGGAACCTCGGGTACCCCGATGCGGTGGCCTTCCAGAGCTTCGAGCGCGAGCGCACCTCGCTCAAGGCCACGGCGGCCATCGACGTCCAGACCGGCTCCCTCTCCGACGTGAGCGACATCGGGATCTCGGGCACCAAGCGGGTGTCGCCCGACGTGGTGCGCTCCCTGCTGGCGACGCGACCGGGGCAGCAGTTCTCGCAGGAGGACCTGTATCGGAGCCAGCGGAACCTGTACCGGTCCGAGTTGTTCAGCTTCGCCGCCGTCACGATCGACAGCGCCCGGTATGACCCTGCCTCCGACTCGGTGCCGCTCACCGTGCGGGTCATCGAGAGCAAGCCGAGGCGGGCGCGGGGGAGCGTCGGGTACGCGACCGAAGACTGCATCCGGCTCGGCGCGGGCATCACCTTCCGCGACTTCGCCGGCGGCGGGCGTGTCCTGGACATCAGCGGGCGGCTCTCGAAGATCGGCGTCGGCGAACCGACGGCATGGGGCCTTGAAGACGGCACGATGTGCTCGCAGCTCAAGCCCGACACGCTCGGGTCCGGAGAGGTCAACTACAGCCTGGCGGTGTCGCTGCGCCGGCCGGCCTTCCTTTCGCCCCACAACACGCTCACCACGACGGTCTTTGCCGACCGGCGCTCCGACTACCTCGTGTACCTCCGCCAGGAAATCGGCACCGGGTTCAGCATCAGCCGCGAGACGGCCAAGCAGGCCCGGCTGGCCCTCACGTACGCCTACACGTACGGGCACACGCAGGCCAGTCCGGCCAGCTTCTGCGTGTCCCTCCTGGTGTGCAGTTCGGAGGACATCGCGCGGCTGAGCGCGGACCTCGGGCTCGGTACACTGAACGCGTCCGCGTCCTTCCCCAAGGTCAACAATCCGCTGGACCCGACGCGCGGCACGCGCACCACACTGCAGACCACGATCAGCGCGCAGATCCTCGGGTCGGCCTCCACGCAGCAGTTCATCCAGCTGGTGGCAGAGCGCTCCTGGTACCGCACCCTGTCGCGGCAGACCGTCCTCAGCTACCGGCTGCGGGGTGGCGTGATCTGGGCGCCGCTCACCTCGTTCGGCAGCAACGAGGCGACGAACTACATCCCGCCCGCCAACCGGTTCTACGCCGGCGGGCCGAACGACGTGCGCGGGTACCAGCTGAACGGCCTCGGTCCGATCAACTACCTGGTGGACAACGACACCTTCCCCGTGGACACCACCGGCAACGGGCCGGTGCCGCCGGGCGCCATCATGTACTCGCCGATCGGTGGGAACATGCTCGGCGTCGGCAACGTGGAGCTTCGGCTCCCCTCACCAATCTGGGGGCGGGTCTTCCGGTGGGTGGTCTTCGTGGACGCGGGTGTCCTGTGGGACCGGTACCAGACCGACCCCATCGTGCGGGTGACGCCCGGGGCCGGCATCCGCCTGGTGACGCCCCTCGGGCCGGTGCGGCTCGACGTCGGGTACAACGGCTACGGGCGGCAGAGCGGCGCGCTCTATCAGAGCCAGGACGACGCGGTGTACCGCATCCGCGAGGTCTACACGCCGAGCGGGAACCCCGACCGCTTCGTGGTCCACTTCGCCGTGGGACAGGCGTTCTGATGCGTCGGCGTCTGGCGCACGTCGTCTTCGTGACGGGCTTCGGCGCCCTCGGCCTCGTGCTGGGCGTGCTCGGTGCCTTGACGGTGGCCCCGTCGGGCCGGCGGCTGCTCGCGCGCACCGTCACCGGCCTGTCCGACCGCATCTTCCGTGGCCACCTGACCATCGGGGCGGTGTCCGGCAACTTCATCAACCACCTCGAGCTCACCGGCGTGGTGCTGACTGACAGCAGCGGCGCCACGGTGGCGGAGTTTCCGCTGCTCGATGTCCGGTACCATTTGGCGAACCTCCTCGCCCGGCGCTTCGACTTCGTCAGCCTCCGCGCCGAGTCGCCGGTGATCGACCTCGTCAGGCGCCGCAACGGCCGGATGAACTACGAGGAGGTCCTCCACCTGGGTGAGGGCCCCGGGGGCGGGCGCCCGCCGCTGATCGAGTTCCACGATCTCGAGCTGGTCGGCGGGACGCTCACCCTTCGCCTCCCCTGGGATCCGCCGAAGGGCGCCAGCCCGCGCCAGCGCGATTCCGCGCTGGCCGCCGAGCGGGCCATCCCGGGGCGTGTGATCGTGCCCGGCGCGGAGGGGCTGGAGCTGGTCCGGCGGTTCGACAGCCTCGCCCTCGGCCTCGAGCGGCTCACGGTGAGCACGCCGAACCGCGACCCCCTGTCGATGATCATCGACACCCTCGGCGTCCGGGTGAGCGACCCGGGCGTCCGGGTGCAGCAGGCGCGCGGCCGGGCGCGCGTCCACGGCGACAGTCTGGTCTTCGAGATCACGCGCGGCGCCCTTCCGGCGTCCCGGTTCCAGGGCGGCGGCGCGGTGACCTGGCCCGACGGCCCGCTGCTGTTCGATTTCGCGATGCGCTTCAGCGAGCTCGACCTCGTCGACCTCCGCTGGGTGTCTCCCGACTTCCCGCCGCTGCACGGCCGGGCGGTGGTGGTGGCGAAGTCGGCCGACGCCGACCGGGTCAGCTACGCGCTCCAGGAACTGCACCTCGAGAACGATACCACCCGCATCGACGGGCAACTGGTGGCGCTGACCGACCGCCGGCTGGGGCTGGGTGTGCGCGACATGGACCTGACCATCGTGCGGCTCGACCTCGAAGCGGCCCGGCCCTACCTCGACACCCTCCCGCTGCGCGGCAGCCTGTCAGGGCGGGTGGCTGGCAGCGGGTTCCTGTCGGACATGGACCTGTCGTTCGACGTGCAGGTGACGGACATCGGCGTGCCGGGCGGCGCCACGAGCAGCTTTGCCGGCCGCGGGCACCTGTTGATGGGCGGTGCGGAGGGGCTCAGCTTCAGCCGGTTCGCCCTCGCCTCGTCCGACGTGGACCTGCGAACGGTGCAGTTGCTGACGCCCTCGGTCACCCTGCAGGGACGGGCGAGCCTCAGCGGCAACCTTGAGGGACCCTGGAAGAACGTGCTGTTCACCGGTACGATGCGACATCAGGACGGCGAGCGGCCGGTGAGCGCCGTCGCCGGATGGGTGCGGCTCGACACCCGCACCCTGGTGACTGCCTTCGACGGCGACCTCACCCTCGATTCGCTCTCGTTCGAGGGCATCCGGGCAGGCTATCCCACCCTGCCGAGCCTCGGCTCGCTGACGGGACAGGTGCGGCTGCTCGGCACCCTCGACCGGATGGACCTCGACGCCGACGTGCAGGGCGAGATCGGGTCGCTCCGGATGCGGGGGACCGCCACCGCGGCGACGCCTCATTGGGGCGGCGATTCGCTCACGATCGACTTCCGCCACCTGAACCTCCACGCCTTGCGCGGGATCGGGCCGACCTCGGACCTCACGGGCAGCGTGCTGGTCAATGGATCGATCGACACCCTCCGCGCGCCCGAGGGCTCGATCGCCGGCGCGCTGGGGCCCGGCCGGATCGCCGCCTTCCGGCTCGACACGGCGGCCGCCCGGCTCGCGGTGCGGGACAGCGTCCTCCTCGTCGACACCCTCGCGGTGGAGTGGCACGGCGGCGCCATGGACGCCCAGGGAACCATCGGGTGGGTCCAGCCGCACGAGGGGCAACTCCAGCTGCACGCGCGGTTCGACAGCCTGCGCGCCTTCGATTCGCTGCTGGTCGACGCCCTTGGACTCGGGCCGGACTCCGCCGAGGCGGCGCTGCAGGGGCGGGGGCAGGTCGAACTGTCGCTCTCGGGTTCGCTCGACTCGCTCGTGGCCTCGGGCTTCGCGGACGCGAGCCAGGTGCGCTTCCGCGGCGGACGGATCAACTCGATCTCGGCCACCATCGGGTGGCTGGGCGGCAGCCGCCCCGAGGTGAGCCTCGAACTGCTGGCCGACACCGTGGCCGCCGGCCGCATGGTGGCCACCAACGTCCGGGCGGGCGCGCTCGGCCCGAGGGACGCACTCGAGTGGTCCACCTCCTTCGAGAGCGGAGACGCGGCGGCCCTCGGCGCCAGCGGCCGATACTCGGAGTCGGAGGGCGAGCGCCGGATCGCGTTCGATTCGCTCGCCATGGCGCTCACCGGACATGTGTGGCGGCTGCAGGCGCCCGCGTCCGCCACGAGCACCGATTCCGGCACGGTGCTCACACCGCTCCGCCTCGAGTCGGTGGACGGTTCGGGCGCCATCGACATCTCCGGCAGCGTGCCGGGAGACCGGCCCGGTTCGCTCCAGATGCACGTGTACGGGCTCGATCTCCGGGACGTGGCCGGCCTGCTGCGGGGCGACACGACCGGCGTGTCCGGATCGATCGGCGCGGATCTCCAGATCTCGGGCACCCGGCTCGCGCCGGTCATCGACGGCACGGCCTCCCTCGGTGACGCCGCCTTCGGCGACTTCCGGTCTCCCTTCATCCAGGGGATCCTGCACTACGACACCCGGCTGCTGCAGGGCAACCTGTCCATCTGGAAGACTGGCCAGCGAATCCTCGTCGTGGACCTGGCGCTGCCCCTCGATCTGGCCTTCGCGACCGTCCCGCGTCGCCAGATCGAGGGTCCGCTGCGGATCCGGGCCCACGCCGACAGCCTCGACCTCGGGACCTTCGAGGCCTTCACGACGAGCGTCCGCCGGGTATCGGGCATCCTCAGCGTCGACGCGCGCGTCGAGGGCACCTGGCAGGCGCCCCGCCTCGCCGGGTTCATCGACGTGCGGAACGGACAGGGCTCCGTCCCCGGCCTCGGTGTGCGGTACTCGACCATCACGGGGCATGCGGTGTTCATGGGTGACTCGCTGATCCTCGACTCGCTCCTGTTGCAGACCTCGCCGGGGGTCGGATCGCTCCGCGCCTCGGGGAGCGTCCGCTTCAACACGCTCACGAATCCCACCGTCAACATGGGCATCGTGGCCACCGACTTCCGGGCCACCGACATTCGGGGGTTTCTGACGCTGGAGGGGAGCGGGCGGATGCGGCTGGCCGGCCCACTCCGCGCCCCCACGCTGACGGGCAGCGTGACGGCGAACCGCGGGGCGCTCTACTTCGCGGACCTCGTGACGAAGGACGTCGTGGACCTCGACGACCCGGAATTCCGCGACCTCCTGGACCAGCGCTTCCAGCGCATGCTCCAGCGCGGGTACTCGACGCGCAACCGGTTCGTGGACTCCCTGCGCGTGGAGAACCTCCGGGTGCGGGTGGGGGAGGCCTTCTGGCTCCGCTCCAACGAGGCCAACATCCAGCTGGGCGGCGAGGTGCGGGTGGACAAGCAGCGCCGCGATTACCGTGTGGACGGCCGGCTCGACGCCCTGCGTGGCAGCTACACTCTCGCCATCGGGCCGGTGCGCCGCGACTTCAAGGTGCAGAAGGGCCAGGTGCGGTTCCTCGGCACTCCCGACCTGAACGCCGACCTCGACATCGAGGCGGAACACATCGTGCGGCCGCTCGACGGGACCCAGGACGTGCCGGTCATCGCGAAGATCACCGGCACCCTGCTCGAGCCGAAGCTGGAGCTCACGTCCACCATCCTGCCGCCGATCTCGGAGACCAACCTCGTCTCCTACTTGATGTTCCGCCGGCCCGCCTCGACCCTGCAGACGACCAGCGGCGCCACGGGCGACCAGCAGCAGGCGCTGAACCTCGGCCTGGCGTACCTCTCCAGCGCGGTGACCAGCGAACTGCAACGGACGCTGATCACCGACCTGCGCGTCCCGGTGGACTACATTGAGCTGCGCCCCGGCACGGCGGGCGGCGCATACGGGTCCTCCACCGCGACCCAGCTGGCGGCCGGATGGCAGATTGGCCGGAAGACCTTTCTCACCTTCAGCGCCGGCATCTGCACGACGGGCGGCGCCACCAGCTACAAGAACATCGGGGCGAGCTTCGAGTACCGGTTCGCCCGCGGCTTCCGCTTTCTCGCGAGCTTCGAGCCTTCCGCGTCCTGCACCGCGGACCAACAGACTGCCCCGATCACGACCAACGACCGGTACCAGGCCGGCCTCGACGTCCTCTGGGAGCAGGAGTTCTAGCGTGGCACGGGCTCTGGTCATCACCAATCCGGCGGCGGCGCGCACCCAGCCCAGGACGGTGCGAGAGGTCCGCGACGTGCTGCGCCGGGGCGGGTGGCAGGTGGAGGTCGTGGCCACCGGCGGCCCCGGCGACGCCAGGCGCCTCGCCGCCGAGGGGGCGGCGGCCGGGGTGGACACCGTGGCGGTCTTCGGCGGAGACGGCACCACGATGCAGGCAGCGTCCGCCCTGGTGGGTACCGACGTGGTACTGGGGCTGATCCCGGGTGGCACCGGCAACCTGCTCGCCGGCAACCTGCGGATTCCGATGTCTCCCTTGCGGGCGGCCGAGATCCTGGTGGGCGGGACTGCGCGACGAATGGACCTGGGACGGCTGGACGCCTCGGGAGAACACCACTATTTCGCGGTGGCGTGCGGTGCCGGGTTCGACGCCCGCATCATGGCGGAAACGTCGGGTCCGCTGAAGCGGCGCTGGGGCTTCGGGGCCTATGTCGCGACGACGCTCCGGCTTCTCAGCGAGATCCAGAGCATTCGATACCGCATCACGGTGGACGGCGTCGACTACGACGCCCACGCCGCTCTCGTCCTCGTGGCAAACTGCGCCGAGGTGATCCCCCCGATCCTCCGGTTCGGCGACGGCGTCCGCCCCGACGACGGCCTGCTCGACGTCGTCGTCCTGCGGGCGGACAGCATGGCGGATGGCGTGCACGCGCTCTGGCAGTTCCTCCGCCGCACCGAGGGGCCCGATTCCCGGATCGGGCACGTGCGCGGCCGCGAGATCCGCGTCGAAACGGACCGCCCGGTGCCGGTGCAACTGGACGGCGATCTCGGCGGCGTCACGCCGTTCACGGCGGCGGTCGTGCCGGGGGCCATCCGCGTCATGGTACCGGCGTCCTGATGCAGCGCGCCGAGCAGGCCGCCGCGCTGCCGGTGGAGGTCCTGGCCGCCATCGCGGAAGCGACGGCCCGGTTGCTGTCGCCGGAGGCGCTGTACGACGTGCTGCGCGAACAGGTCGCCCGGCTGGTGGACTGCGACGCCTTCTACGTGGCGTTGTGGGATCCCGCCACCGAGCGGCTGCGCTTCGTGGCGCACACCGATCGGGGCGAGCGCCTGCCGTCATCGGAGGCGCCCCTCGCGCAGGGGCCCACCAGCTGGGTGGTGCGCCACCGCCAGGTGCTCGCCCTCGGCCGCCCCGAGTCGGTCAAGGCGGCGCGCGGCAACCGGTTCGGCTCGCCCGAGGCGAGCCAGTCGGCGGTGCACGCCCCGATGCTGCTCGGCGACCGGTTGATCGGCGTCCTCTCCACGCAGTCCTACCGCGCCGATGCCTACGACGAGACGGCGGTGCGCATGGTGGCCGCCATCGCGGCCCACGCGGCCATCGCCATCGAGGCCACCCGCACCGCGAGGACCACGCGCGAGGCGGCGGCCGCGGCCCGGGCCACGCTGGCAGGGAGCGACGCACTCCGCGCACTGGCGCACGATCTCTCCAATCTCGGGACGCTGGACGCGACCGTCGAACGGGGGCTCCAGGCGGCGCTGGCGGTGGCCCAGGCGGCGGGCGCCATGATCGCAGGGCGCCCCGGCGAACAGCTCCCCGGGCTCGTCGTGCTCGGCGCCGTCGGCCGCGAGGCGAGACTGTACCGGGTCGGCGACGTCCTCGGGGAGCGCGATCCGCAGGTGGTCGTGGCGCGGGGCGGCGAGGCGCGCGCCAGCGCCGACCTCGAGGGAGAGCCCGAGGCCGGCCCTGATCCCCGCCGGCCACGGCCCCCGCGGCCCGGCGCCATGGTCCCGATGCGCTTCGGCTCGGTGCTGACAGGCGTGCTCACGGTGTCGGGGGCCGATTCCAGCTGGCCGATTCCGGGGGCCGACACGCTGGCCATGCTGCAGGCGGTGGCCGACCAGGTGGCCGCCGCCGTGAGCGGACTCCGGCTGCGCGGCGAGCTGCTGACCCGGCTCGACCAGATCGACGCGCTCGGTCGCGTGGCGCACGCGCTCACCGGCGTGGAGGATGCCGACCGCACCACGCACTTCCTCGCCGAAGAGGGCATGCGGGTCTTCGGAGCCGAGCGGAGCGGCGTCTTCCTGTTGAACCGGGCCCTGCACACCGCTTCCTGTCTCGCCCGGATCGGGTTGTCGGCCGACTACGCCCAGGCATACGAGCGCCAGTTCCACGCGCTGGCCTCCGCGCGGGTGCTGCTCGAGGGGCGCCCGGTCTTCGTTGATCATGCCCGGCGCGACTTCGCCTCGCCGATGGCGGCGGCGGTCCAGGCCGAGGGCTACGCCTCGGCGGCCTACCTCCCGCTGGTGTTCGCCGAGGAAACCATCGGCGTCCTGGCCTTCTTCCACGACCGCCCGCGAGAGTACTCCTCCGAGGAACGTCGGCTGGCGGTGGCGTTTGCCGACCAGGCCGCGCTGGCCATCGGCAAGAGCCGGCTCTTCGACCTGGTGAGCCGGAGCCGGCGGGAATGGCAGACCGCGTTCGATGCCGCCGCCACCGGACTCGCCATCCTCGATGCGCAGGGCCGGATCGCCCGGGCCAACCGGTTCGTGGCGGACCTGGCGGGGGTTGCCGTCACCGAGATCGTCGGGCGCGCCTTCGATGGCCTCTTCGTCGGCGCAGGGGAGGGGAGGCACGACCCGCTCGCGCTCGCGGCCAGGGCCGGCTCCGCGGTGACCGATCTGCTCGAGGCCGCCGACGGCCGCTCGCTCGTCATCACCGCCACACCGCTCCCCGAGGGAGGGCACGTCGTGGCGGTGGACGACGTGAGCCACGTCCTCCGGCTGGAGCAGCGGTTCCGGCTCGTCGTGGAGGCGGCCCACGACGCCATCATCCTGACGGACGACCAGGGGCGGGTCCGCTTTGCGAACGCGGCGGCGGTGGAGCTGTTCGGCGCGCCGGTCGACACGCTCACCGGGCGGGCGCTGGCCGAGCTCCTGCCGGGCGACTCCGCGGCCGGCGGCTCCCGGCGGTTCGAGTCGCGCCTGGTGCGTCCGGACGGGCAGGCACGGCTGCTCTCGGTGTCCCTGGCGCCGCTCGGTCCCGGTGAGGGGGCGGGCGGGGCGGTGGCGCTGATGCGGGACGTCACGCGGGAGCGGGTGGCGACCGAGGAGCTGCGTCGCTCGGAAGCGCGGTACCGGGCATTGTTCGCCACGGTTCCGGTCGCCATCTTCACGCTGGACGACCTCGGCACGCTCCGCTCGGTGAACCCGGCGGCGCGGGCGCTGGCTGGCCTCGAGGACGGGGCGCCGAAACTGGCGGACTTCCTGGTGCCGGCCGAGCGCGAGTACGTCGAGGGGCACTGGGCGGCGGTCCGCGCCGGCGAACCCCGGGAGTTCCTGATGCACCTCCGGCGCCCCGACGGCACGGTGCGGGAAGCGGCCGTCGTCGCGGTGCCAGCGGCCGGGGAGGGGGCGGCGGTCCCGCTGGTACTGGCCATCGCGCGCGACGTGACCGATGAGCAGCGGCTGCGAGAGCAGCTCGGCCATACCGAGAAACTGGCGGCGCTGGGCCGCCTGGTGAGCGGTGTCGCGCACGAGCTCAACAACCCGCTCGCGGGGATCAGTGCGCTGGCGCAGGCGCTCATCCTCGATGAGCCGCTGGACGAAGGGAGCCGGCGAGTGGTCGAGGCCATCCGGGGTGAGGCCACCCGCGCCGCGCAGATCGTCACCGACCTGCTCACGTTCGCACGGCAGCGGCCGCTGCGGCGGGTGGAGCTCGATCTCGGGGCGCTGGTCCGGGAGGTCCTCGCGTCGGCCGGCGGGCGCTTCGGCGATTGGAAGGTAGATTCTCCGGCCGACCTGCCGGTGGTGCACGCCGACCCCGACCAGCTGAGGCAGGTGGTGCTCAACCTGCTCGCCAACGGCGGACACGCCATGCGCGGCACCGGGGGCGAGGGCATGGTGCGCGCGTGGGCCGACGAGCAGTCGGTCTTTCTCGAGGTGGCCGACGCCGGATCCGGGATCCCGCCGGACCTGATGGCCCGGATCTTTGAGCCCTTCTTCACGACCAAGCCCGTGGGCGACGGCACCGGGCTCGGCCTGTCAATTTCGCACGGCATCATCCGCGCCCACGGCGGCGACATCCGCGCCGAGAACCGCCCGGGAGGCGGGGCGCGATTCTGGTTTGAACTCCCGCGGCACCCCAGCCGCGGCGCGAGGTGACACGATGATCGGTTCCGTCCTGCTGATCGACGACGACACGGATGTCCTCCGCGCGATCGGCAACTATTTCGAGCAGTTGGGGTGGGAAGTGACCCGCGAGCTGAGCGGCGAGGCGGGGCTGGCCACCTACGACCGCCTCCATCCCGAGGTCGTCATGCTGGACCTGCACCTGCCCGGCATGGACGGGCTCGAGGTGCTGGAAAAGCTGCGGGAACGGGACGCGGGCGTCATCCTCCTGACCGGCAACAGCGACGTGCCCACGGCGGTGCGGGCCATGCAGCTCGGGGCGGAGAACTTCCTCTCCAAGCCAGTGGACATGGCCCACCTCTCGGCCGCCGCGGCGCGGGTGGCCGACAAGGCGCGGCTCCGGCGGGTCAACGAGGCGCTGCTCCACCAGGGCGGAACCGGGCGCGGGCTGGACTCGCTCGGGGCGTCGCCCACGATGAAGGCGTTCGCGCACCAGATCTCGCTGCTGGCCCAGAGTGAGCGCACCACCGTCCTGCTGCTCGGCGAAAGCGGCAGCGGCAAGGGCTGGGTGGCCCGGATGATCCACAACCTCGGGCCCCGCGCCCGGATGCCGTTCGTGGAGGTGAACTGCGCCGGCCTCAGCGCCACCTTCCTCGACTCCGAACTCTTCGGCCACGAGAAGGGTGCCTTCACCGACGCCAAGGACCGCAAGCAGGGGCTGTTCGAGATCGCCGACCGGGGCACGATCTTCCTCGACGAGATCGGCGATCTCTCCCCGGAATTGCAGCCGAAACTGCTGAAGGTGCTGGAAACGAAGACCTTCCGGCGGCTGGGCGGCACCCGGGAAATCACGGTGGACGTCCGGCTCGTGGCCGCGACCAACAAGGACCTGGCCAACGAGGTGGAACTGGGCCGGTTCCGCGAGGACCTCTACTACCGGCTGAGCGTCATGCCGGTCAAGGTGCCGGCGGTGCGTGACCGGCCCCGCGAGGACCGGCTGGCGCTCATCACCCGGATCTTCAACGACCTCCGCGCCGAGCTGCCCGACGGACCACCGCAGATCGGTGCGGAATCGCTGGAGCGGATGCTGGGCTATTCGTGGCCCGGCAACGTCCGCGAAATGCGGAACGTGCTGGAGCGGGCCCTCATCCTCGGGCGCGGCCAGTCGATCGTCGGCGTCGAGCACCTCCCCGGCGAGTTTCGGGCGCGCCCCGGCCCCGGCGACCGGCGCCACACCCCGCTGGCGCTCGAGGAGCTCGAACGCCAGCACATCGAGCGCACCCTGCGGCACCACGGCGGCAATCGGACCCGCTCCGCACAGGAGCTCGGCATCTCGCGCGCCACGCTGATCAACAAGATCAAGCGCTGGAACCTGGACATCTGAGCGGAGGCCTCATGGCGGAGATCCACGAACACGACGCGATGAAGTGCCGCGCCTGCGGGCGTGAGGAGCGCGCCTCCGAAGGCTATCCCTGCGCGGACTGCGGCACGTTCATCTGTCTCATCTGCTTCTTCCGGGGCGTGGACCGCTGCGCCGACTGCCAGCAGAAACGCCGCGGGGCCAATCTCGCGTGAGCGCCGTCATCGCGCGTGCCTCGGTGGCGCCCCTCCACCTCGAGCCGTCGCTCCGCACCGAACAGGTGTCCCAACTGGTGCTCGGCGAAACCGCCGAGGTGCTCGCGGGCGAGGGTCCATGGCTCCGGCTCCGCTCCGCCGTGGACGGCTACGAGGGCTGGGCCCACCGGGGCTACCTGCTGGAGTGCGACGCCGACGCCGCGGCGCGGTGGCGCACGGAAGCCGACGGTTGGTCCGAAGGTGCCGAGGTGGACACGCCCGCCGGTCGCCGGCGGTTGCCGGTCCGGGCCCGCGCGGCGCTGGAACACGGCCGGGTCCGGCTGCCCGACGGCGTGTCAGGTTCACTGGTCCAGGGCCACGTCCTCCCGCTGGCGGAAGTCACCCGCGCCGCGAGGGCCGTGGCGGCGGAGCAGTGGGCGGCGGCGACCTTCGCCGGCGTCCGGTACGAGTGGGGTGGGGTGACCGAGTGCGGCGTCGACTGCTCGGGGCTGGTGCAGACCACCTTCGCCGCACGGGGCGTCCGCCTCCCGCGCGACTCCGCCGCCCAGTCGAAGGTCGGTGAGGAGGTGCCCCTCGACGCGGTGCGCCCCGGCGACCTGCTCTTCTTCAGCGAAAACGGCCGAAGCGTGTCGCACGTGGCGTTCGCGGCGGCCGGCGAGTGCCTGGTCCACTCGACGGTGTCCTGCGGCGGCGTCCTGACGGAGCCGTGGACGGCAGGCCACCGCGCGGCACAGCTCCGCACCCAGTTCGTGGCCGCGCGCCGGATCCCGGACGCTGCGACCGCATGACTCGCGCGCTCATCCTCTTCGACATCGACGGCACCCTCCTCCTCACCGCCGGAGCCGGACGCCGCGCCATCACGGCGGCGCTCGCCGACCGCCTTGGCGAAACCGACGCCTGGCGACAGATCCGGTTCGACGGCAAGACCGACCCCCAAATCGTCCGTGAGCTGCTCGAAGCGGCAGGCGACGCGGCGGCGGCTGACCCGGACATCATCGCGGACGTCTGCGAGCGGTACGTGGCGCACCTCGAGGAGGAACTCGAGCGTGCCCCCGGCGCCACGCGGGTGCTCCCCGGCGTCATGCCGCTCCTCGACCGGCTCGAGCGGCGCGGCGACGTGGTGCTCGGACTCCTGACCGGCAACGTCGTGCGCGGGGCGGGGCTCAAGCTCCGCTCCGGCGGACTCGACCCGGCGCGGTTCCGGGTGGGCGCCTACGGCTCGGACTCCGCCCACCGACCGGACCTTCCCGCCATCGCGGCCGAGCGCGCGGCGCCGATCTTCGGGCGCGTGCCGCACGGCGACACGGTCGTCATCGTCGGCGACACGCCGGCGGACGTGACCTGCGGGCGGGCCATCGGCGCCCGCGCGGTGGCGGTGGCCACCGGCAGCTACACCGTCACGGTCCTCAGGGAGGCCGGCGCCCGTGCGGCGTTCGACGACCTCTCCGATACCGATGCCGTGCTCGAGGCGCTGCTCGGATGAACGCCGCCCCCGGATCGGTGCCGGAGCTGGAGGTCAAGGCGGCGGTGCCCGACCCGGCGCTGCTCCGGCGCCATCTGGTGGAATCGGGAGCGGAGCCCGGCTTCCGCGGGCTGATGGAGGACCGGCTGTTCGACCGCGACGGTGCGCTGAAAGAGCGGGGCGAAGTGCTCCGGGTCCGCACCTGGCGGCCCGACGGCGCCCCCGCGAGGGCGCAGCTCGCCTGGAAGGGTGTCACCCGACGGTCGCCCGAGGGGATGAAGCTGCGGGACGAGCTGGAGTTTGCCGCCGAGGGCGACGCCCGCGCGCCCGTGCACCTGCTCGCGGCGCTCGGCTACGAAGTCAGCCAGTCGATCGACCGGTTCGTGGAGATCTATCAGACCCGCGGGGCGGAGGTGCGGATCGAGTGGTACCCCCGAATGGACGTGCTGGTCGAGGTGGAAGGGACCGCCGCGGCCATCGAATCGGCGCTCCCCGCCACCGGCCTGCCACGGACGGCGTTCGAACCGGAGCCACTGGCGGAATTCGTCCGGCGTTATGAGGCCCGCACCGGCGAGTCCGCCGTCCTGGCCGTCGCGGACCTGAAGGAGGGACGCCCGCTGTGGGATCGACGCTGAACGCGCGCGCTGCGCTGCCGGAACTGGGGCCCGCCCTCGGGAGGCTGGTGCATCCCGCCTCGGCATCGTCGGCCGACCGCCTGCTCGCCCCGGTACGCCTGTCGCTGGTGACCCGCCTGCTCGA
>DAOMFQ010000024.1:0-16251 GCA_035429905.1 Gemmatimonadales bacterium | reverse complement strand
GCAGGCGGTCCCGGACGTCGCGCGCCTTGTTCGAAACCGGGAACAGCTTCCCGGACTCCGCCTCGAGCGCGAGGGGAAGCCCGAGTTCTCCCTCGAAGAACTGCCGTTGCGCGGCGAGCGGCCAGCTGCGCAGGATGTTGCGCAGGGAGTGGGGCGAGGAGTCGGTGACGAACCACTCCGCCTCGACTTCGGAGGGGAGGATGTTGCAGCGGCCGCCTCCGCTGATCAGGATCTTGCGGCCGCCGTCTCTGGTCCGCTCGAGCAGGACCACCGTCCGCCCGTCGCCGGCCGCAAAGGCCGCAGCCAGCAACCCCGCGGCCCCCGCGCCGACGACGGCCACGTCCACCGATGTGGCGCTCACTCAGGCCAGCACGGCGTACACCACGAGGTCCTCGAAGGTGCCCCACTTCAGCACGTGATGTCGAAGCGTGCCCTCCCGGAGCATGCCCAGCTTCTGCATGACACGACCGGAGGCCTCGTTGCGGGCCATGTGCCGCGCCATGATCCGGTGCAGCCCCAGCGTGCCGAAGCCGAAGTCGAGGAGCGCCCGGGACGCTTCCGTCGCGAACCCGCGATTCCACCACGGCACGCCGATCCAGTATCCGAGTTCGGCGCGGCGATCGGCCATGACGAGCGCGAGGCCGACCGCGCCCACGAGCGCCCCGTCCTCGCGAAGGGTGACCGCGAGCGTGAGCCCCCTGCGCTCCACCCAGGCCCCGGCGTGCGTGGCGATCCACTCCTCCGCCGCTCCGTCCGGGTAGGGATGCGGCACGGTCAGCGTCGTTGCCGCGATTTCGCGGGCGCCGGCGAGGCGCTGTACGTCGCCGGCGTCCGCGGGCGCGAAGGGCCGCAGGACCAGGCGCCCCGTGGCAAGCCTCGGCAGCGCGTCGGCGGTCACGCGCCCTCCACGGGCAGGTCGTCCCGCGCGCCCCATTCGGTCCACGAGCCGTCGTAGAGCGCCCCGGGAGGATCGCCCAGTACCTCGAGTGCGAGCAGGATCGCACAGGCGGAAGTGCCCGAGCCGCAGCTGGCCACCACGGGCCGCGCCGGATCGAGGCCGGCCGAGCGGAGTCGCTGCCGGAGCGCCTCGCGGGGCAGGAGCCGCCCCCGTGCATCGACCAGCTCAGTGTAGGGAACATTCACCGAGCCGGGAATGTGTCCGCCCCGAAGCCCGGGGCGTGGTTCCGGATCCCGCCCCCAGAAGCGACCGGCCGGGCGCGCATCCACGATGAGGGTGTCTCCCCGGCCGATGCCGGCGCGCACCGCCTCCAGGGAGCGGATGCGATCAGGCTGGAGGCGCGCCACGAAGTCGCCGGGGCGGACGGGCGCGGGCTCCCCCTGCTCCGTCGCCCTCCCCTCCCCGCGCCAGAGCCCGATTCCTCCATCAAGCACGGCCACGCGCGTGTGCCCGAACGTGCGAAACATCCACCACACCCGAGCCGCGCTGAGGTTGACTCCCGAGCCGTCGTACACCACGACGGTGCTGTCGCTGGAGACGCCCAACTCCCGCGCCACCGCCTCGAACTCCGCAGGCGGGGGCAGCATGTGCGGGAGCGCCGTGGCGTGGTCGCTCGCAAGGTCGAGGTCGAAGAACCGCGCGCCGGGGATGCGGGCGTGCAGGTACTCGGCGCGGGCGTCCCGACCGGATGTCGGCAGGTACCAGCTCGCGTCCAGCACGACGAGGCGCGGGTCGTCCAATTGGTGCTGCAGGGCCGCGGTGCTGAGCAGCGGCGGAAATGGCATCACGAATCTTAGTTTCCACCTGCGCCGGGCCACAATACTATTCCCCCGTCACGCCACCACGTTTCCGGAGCCTGCCCTTGCCCCCCAGCCGCGCCGAGCGCCTCGCCGCCTTCCTCCTCGTCCTCGGGGCATTCGGCGTCGTCCTGGTGGTGGCCCCGTTCCGCGCGTTCGAACTCGACCGCTTCTTCCTCCCGAAGGAGGTGGTGCTCCACGCCACCGCGCTCCTGGTGGCGCTCCTCGTGATCCCGGGGCGGCGCGAGTGGACCTGGAACCGTCTCGACCTCCTCCTCCTCGGGTATCTCGGCCTCTCGATCGTCTCGGCGGCGTTCGCGACCAACGGCTGGCTCGCCGCCCGCGCGCTGGGCATCACCTGGTCGAGCCTGCTGCTCTTCTGGTCCACCCGCCAGCTGGCGCGCGCCGGGCTTGGGCGCCCCATCATGCTCGGCCTCGCGGCCGGCGCCGTGGCCGGGGTGCTCACCGCCCTGGGGCAGGCGTACGGCGTCCTCGACTCCGACCTCCTGAGCCTCAGCCGGGCCCCGGGGGGCACGTTCGGAAATCGAAACTTCGTGGCTCACCTCGCCGCGATCGCACTGCCCACCCTCGTCGCGGGCGCACTCGCGGCGCGAAGCCGGCTCGGCTATCTCCTGGCCGTGCTGGCGACGCTGCTCACGGTGGGTCTGCTCGTGCTGACCCGCTCGCGCGCCGCCTGGCTCGCCACCGCCGCCTCGGGCCTCGTGCTGTTCGGGCTGGCGTTCCTGCCCGGCGGGCTCTGGAAGGACGAGGTCGCGCGGCGACGCGTGATCGGCCCTGCCCTCGCCGTCCTGGCGGGAGCGCTTCTGGCCCTCACGCTGCCCAATTCGCTCGACTGGCGGAGTGATTCGCCCTACATCGACACGCTGAAGGGCCTGGCCAACTACCAGGAGGGAAGCGGCCGCGGCCGGTTGCTGCAATGGAAGAACAGCCTCTCGCTCTCGGTCGCCGATCCGGTGCTGGGCGTCGGGCCCGGCAACTGGGCGGTAGAATATCCCGCGGTGGTCCGCCCGGACGATCCCTCCCTCGCCAGCGACGGGATGACCGCCAACCCGTGGCCGAGCAGCGACTGGGTGGCAGTGCTGTCGGAGCGTGGAATTCCCGCCTTCCTGCTCCTCTCTGCGGCCGGGGGACTGTTGTTTCTCGCCGGGGCGGTAGGGTGGCTAGGAGGAGCGCGGGGCGTCACCGACCTCCCTGCCCTCGTCCTGGCGGCCACGATCACCGCCACCGCCGTCGTCGGGGCGTTCGACGCCGTCCTCCTCCTCGCGGTGCCGGCACTCTATGTGTGGAGCCTGGCCGGCGTACTGCTTCCCGCCGATCCGTTTCCACGGCGCACCCCCGCCGGGTGGCGGTCACGGGCCGTGGCGGTTGGACTCGTGCTGGCGGTCGGCACCGCGCTCACCTGGCGGAGCGCGGCGCAGGTGCGTGCCATGGAGATGATCTCGCTGTGGGGACGGCTGAGTTCCCGGGCGGACGCAGCGCGGATGGACCCCGGGAGCTATCGGGTCCAGGTGCTCGTGGCGCAGTCGTACCGCCGGCGGGGCCGGTGCCGGGAGGCCGCGACCTTCGCGAGACAGGCCGCGCGGCTCTTCCCGGAGGCCTCGGAACCCAGGGTCATCCTCCGCTCGTGCGGAGAGCGCTGACGGGGGGCCGCGAAACGCCCGCGAGGAGCCCGACGTAGAGCAAGGACCGCCCTGACCCGGAGTCCAGCCATGGTTGATGCCCGACGCGCTGCCCTGTTGCTCACCTTGATCGTGGCCAGTGCGACACCCCTCGCCGCGCAGGCGCCGGCCCCCACCGTCATCGAGTTCACCATCCCGCGGGCCGGCAACTTCCCGCACGACCCTGCCGTCGCCGCCGACGGCATCGTCTGGTACACCGACCAGACCAACAGCTACATCGGGCGACTGGATCCGGCCACCGGCAAGATCACGGACTTTGCGACGCCCACACCGGGCTCCGGGCCGCACGGCATCGCCGTCGCCCCCGATGGATTCGTGTGGTACACCGCGCAGCGGACCGGACTCCTCGGCCGGGTCAACCCGAAGGATGGTTCGATCGAGGAGTTCGCCCTCCCGGACGAGGCGCGCAACCCGCACACCCCCATCGTGCACCAAGGGGCGGTCTGGTTCACCGACGCGAACAACAACAGCTACGGCCGCTTCGACCCCCGCACAGGAAAGATGGACGTCTGGATTGCCCCGACGCCGAACTCCATCCCGTACGGCATGTACGCCGCACCGGACGGCAGCGTGTGGATCGCCCACCTCGGCGTCAACGAGCTCGGCCGCGTCGATCCGGTCACCGGGCGGCTGCGGGTGTACCCCCTCCCCGACCCGGCCGCGCGGCCGCGGCGCCTGGCCATCACGCCGGACGGCACCGTCTGGTACACCGACTACGCGCGCGGGTACCTCGGCGCACTCGACCCCGCCACGGGACAGGTGCGCGAATGGCGGAGTCCTGGAGGAAACGCGGGGCCCTATGGCATCAGCATCGGGACCGATGGCCGGATCTGGTACTGCGAGGCGAAGACCGGCAGCATGATCGCCTTCGATCTAAAGACCCAACAGATGACGGTGGTCCCTATCCCCACGCCGGGCGCCATCGTGCGCCACATGGTGACGGACACGACGCGAGGGCGAGTCTGGCTGGCGTTGAGTGGAACCGGGCGGATCGGGGAGATCGAACTCGGGGCGCCGCGCTAGCGCGGGGTCAGGTGCGGAGCAGCACCCGGCCGTCCACGGCGACAGCGCGGTCGGGAAAGGCGAGCAGCGGGTTCACGTCGAGTTCGGCGATCTCCGGAAAGTCGCCGGCCAGGCGGGAGAGCCGGAGCAGGACGTCTTCGATCGCCTGGCGGTCGGCCGGCGGCGTCCCGCGCAGGGCGTCGAGGAGCCGCGCACCGCGGAGCCCGGCGATCATGTCCGCCGCGTCACGCCGGGAAATCGGCGCCACCCGGAATACGACGTCGCGCAGCACCTCCACGAAGATCCCTCCCAGGCCGAACATCACCAGCGGCCCGAAGGAAGGGTCCCGGGTCACCCCGGCGATGGTCTCCCGCCCGCCGGATACCATCTCCTGCACCAGCACCCCGTGAATCGTGGCATCGGGCACGGCGCGCCGGGCCGCCGTCACGATCTCCTCGAACGCCGTCCGCACCGCAACCGCCCCTTCCACGCCGACCTTGACGCCGCCCACGTCCGTCTTGTGGACGATTTCGGGCGACACGATCTTCATCGCGACCGCGCCCCCCGACTTCGCGGCCAGCGCGACGGCCTCCTCCGCAGTTCGCGCCAACCCCGCCGCGGCCGTGGGGATGCCGTACGCCTTGAGGAGCTCGAGCGATTCCGCCTCGCCGAGTCGTGACAGCCCCGCCGCGCGCGCCTCCGCCACCAGCCGCCCCGCCGTTTCGCGATCCACTGCGACGTCCTCGACCGGCGCAATCGGCCGCTCGGCCCATTCGCGCTGGCGGCAGAGCGCGGAGAGCGCCCGCGCCGCCGACTCGGGGAAGATGTAGGCGGGGACGCCCACTTCGTGGAGCTCTGCCTTGCCCTGCGGCAGGCCCTCGCGTCCCATCAGGACGGCCAAGACCGGCTTCTCGGGATGGGTGCCCGCGACGCTGGCGATCGCCTCCGCCACGTCCGCCTGCTTGATCCCGAGGGGCGGCACGAAGATCGCCAGCGCGGAGTCGACGTTCGGGTCGTCGAGCAGGGCGGCCAGGGCGGCGCGGTACCCGGGCGGGGTGGCGCTCGCGATCATGTCGAGGGGATTGCGGAGCGACGCCTCCTCCGGGAAGAGCGGCTTGAGCCGCGCCACCGTCTCGGGCGCGAGTTCCGGCAGTTCGACCGCGACCCGCTCAAGGGCGTCGGCGGCGAGGATACCGGGCCCGCCGGAGTTCGTCACCACGGCGGTCCGCCGCGAGCGCGGCAAGGGACCGCCCGAGAACGCCATCGCGAGGTCGAAGAGTTCCTCGACGGACTCCGCGCGCATCACGCCCGCCTGCGCCAGCATCGCGTCCACCAGCGCGTCGCTGGCCGCGAGTGCGCCGGTGTGCGAGCTGGCGGCACGAGCGCCCACCTTCGAGCGGCCGGACTTCACGACGATGATCGGCTTCTGCCGGGTCATCCGGCGGGCGATCTCGAGGAACTTGCGTGGGTTGCCGAAGTTCTCGACGTACATCAGCACCACGCCCACCGCCGGGTCGTTTTCCCAGTGGAGCAACAGGTCGTTGCCGCTGACGTCGGGCTTGTTGCCCATCGACACGAACTGGCAGATCCCGATCCCGTATTCCTGGGCGTAGTCCAGCACGCTCAGCCCCATCGCGCCCGACTGCGACACGAAGGCGGCCCGCCCGAAGGGGGGCATGCTCGGCGCGAAGGTCGCGTTCATCGAGACGGCGGGGTCGGCGTTCAGCACGCCCATGCAGTTCGGACCGACCATCCGCATCCCGTGCCGCCGGACCACCTCCATCAGCCTGCGCTCGCGTTCGACCCCTTCCCCGCCCACCTCCCGGAACCCGGCCGAGATGACGGTCAACGCCTGCACGCCGGCCGTACCGCATTCCTCGGCGACCGCCAGGACATGCTGCTTCGGCACCGTGATGACCGCCATGTCGACGGGATCCGGCACGGCGCCGATGCGGGGGTAGGTCTTGAGGGAGTGAATCGAGTCGGCCTGCGGATTCACCGGGAAGACGGACCCGGTGAACCCGTAGTCGACGAGGTTGGAAACGATCTCGTGTCCGATCGTGTGCGGCGTGCGGGAGGCTCCGATCACCGCCACGCGGCGGGGTCGGAGCACGCAGTCGAGCGACGCCGTCACATCAGCCGCGACGGCCCCGGCCGCCGCGGTCGTCGTCCCGCGGGCGGGACTTGGCGCGCTCGGCCGCGGCCTCCGTCGCCTGGCGCAGCATCTTTTCCGGCGGCATCGGGTTGGCGCCGGGCCGCGCCGGGCCGGCCTTCAGGGTGATTTCCCCCTCGGCGTTGCCGACGGTGAGCGGACGCCCGCCGCGCACTTCGTAGGCGCCCACGACTTCCTCGCTCATGAACGCGGCATTCTTGATTCGCTCGACCAGCGCCTCACGGCTCGGCAGGCCCTCGCAGGACGAGAACGCCACGCCGCTCGCCGCGTTGACACGGATGACGATGGCGTACTTGGCTCCCGCCATGTCCTTCTTCGATCGGAGCTCGGTGCCGGCGGCCTCGCGCGCCCAGCGCAACGCCTCCTGCTCTTGCGCGCTCAGTCCCTCGGCCGCGCCCGCCGCGGCCCCCCCACGCTTGCCCTGCCCCCCTCGGTTCTGCCGCAGCCGCTGCAGATACATCGGTTCGTCGCTCACCCTGCCCTCCCTGCGCCTGATTGAGTGCCTTCCAGTGGCGGCAGGATAAGCTGTTACCCCAAGAGATACAAGGACTTGCAAGCCGGGTCCGAGGGCGGGATCCGCCCCGGGCGACCGCGGGATCGTAGAAGCGTCGCCGCGACAGCCGTTGCACATCGCCGCAATTTATTGACATAGCATTTTGCAGACTATTGTGATTAAAGGACTTAAGACTGGCCTGAGTGTTGCTTGTATTGACGGTTGGGCAAGAATGTGCCGGCGCCCGCAGGTTCACCTTGGGGGCAGCATGTACCGTATCCGACTCGCATCCGGTCAAGAGCAGGTCTACCGCTCGATCCAGGAACTCACCGCCGGCGTCCAGCGCGGTGAGGTCACTGCCGAGTCGGAGATCTACCACCAGCGCACCGAGCGCTGGCTTTCCATCGAGAGCCATCCGCACTACCGGATGGCCGTCGATGGCGGTACTGCCACGCGCCAGTCACGCCTCAAGTTCACCCGGCCGTCGAGCCCCATCGCGAACACGGGAGTCCGACCGACGCCTCCCGCCGCGGGGCGCCCTGACCAGGGTGACCTCGAGGAACTCAATCGCCTCCTCGTCCTGCTGGATCCGCTCCCGACGCCGGCGCAGCGCGCCGAGCCGCCGATGCCGGCGGTGCAGTCCCCGCCCGACCTGACGCTCATTCGCCCGGAGCCGGTGCCGCTGTCGATGTCGTCCGACGACCCGCAGCCTTCGTTCGGGACCATGCTCCGCCTGGAGGATCTCGATCCGGCGCCACCGAGCACCCCACCCGCTCCGATCGCTCCGCCCGTCGTGGAAATCATCCGCGACGAACGCCCGGTGCACGAGGATGCGGTGGCCCCGGTGGTGGAAGCGCCTGTGGTCGAGCCGGTCGCTACCTTGTCCGACGTGGCACCGAGCGACCTCGGCCTTCCCGTCGAGATCCACCTCGACGAGATCCCCGTTCCCGTCGAGCTGGAGCCGATCGCGATCGAGGAGGCCTTCCGGACCCGGGACACCGCCCCGCCGATGGATGTTGCCCCGGTCTCGTTCGCTCCGGTCGCCGCCGCTGCGCCGGCGGTTGCTTTCCTGGCCGCGCCGGCACATTCCGCCGCCGAGGACAGCGCCGCGCCTGCCCGGTCGCCACGACGGCCTCGCCCCATGCTCTTCGTGGCGGTCGCCGCCATCCTCGCACTCGCGGTCTTCGCCTTCACCGGCGGCAGCACTGATCCCGACCAGAGCATCGTGACCCTCGCCTCGGCGACCGCGCCGAGCGCCGTGGCCCAGCCGGCACCGGTGGATTCCTCGCTCCCCGCCTCTGGCCAAGGCGTCGGGTTCCCGCTCCCCACGCCGGGCACCGTCCCCAAGGGGCCCGCGACCGACCCCCGGACCGCCACGACCAGGGACAGCAATCCGCCGGCGGCGGTCCTCCCCAGCGCCCCGACGATCGACCTCGGGTCGTCCGGCGCCGAGATGGTGGACGCCGGCGCCGCCGCCCCGCGCGCGGATGCCGGCAGCGGTGCTGCGCTGGCGCGCGGCTACACCCGGTCCTATGCTGCCCTCGAGACGGAGTTTGCCGCACAGATGGATCGGAGCGGACTGGTCCGGCTGTTCAGCCAGACCCAGCTCACTACCGCCGACGGCCTGTCGGGCGCCCGCCGGGCGCTGGATGCCGCGGCCGCCGCGGTCCGCCAGTACCACGCGAAGGAGACGACGATCGAGCGTGCCTACCAGGACTCCGCCCGTGCGCTCGAGCGGAACGGTGCCTCCGCCGCCGACCTGCGCGACTGGATGACGCACGCGTCGCTGAAGGAATCGCAGGAGGCGGCGGGCGAGAGCACGCGCCTCATCGGGCAGATCGACGCGGTTTTTGCGCTCCTGCAGTCGCAGTCGGGCAAGTACCGCATCGAAGGCTCCACGATCAAGTTCGACGATTCGAACGCGGCCGCTCGCTACTCCGACCTGCAGAGCTGGATCACGCGCCGGCTGGAGCATTGGGCTGGCCAGCCCGCCTCGGCCGTGCCGAACACGGTGCAACCGCTCCTCGAGGGGATCGGGCTCACCCGACTCCCCGCCTCCCGCTGACGTGACGGCCGCCTCCGGGCGGCCGCTTCACTTCCATCCCCCGTCTTGCGCGACGCTCCTCGAAGCGCTTTTATAGAGGGTTACGATTCGCGTAACCCGTTCGAGGAGACTGTGATGCGCATCACCTTCCGCCCCCGCGTGGTGGGATTCCTGGCCCTGGCGACCCTGGCGCTCGGTGCCTGCATGTCACCCGCCGAAAAGCAGAAGCAGCAAGAGGCACTCCAGGCCCAACTGGATCAGGTCACGGCGCTCTCCGCCGAAAAAGACACGCTCCTGCAGGCGGTCGCGGAAAACGCGCGCCTCATGAACGAGATCAACACCGAGATGGCGAAGGTGAAGGACCTCAAGGCCGGCGTCGCCCCGGTGGTCGGGGCGGAGGGCGGACAGCAGCCGGTCGCCGACCAGCGCGCCATCGTGCTGGCCCGGGTCAAGGAAATGACCGAGCGCCTGAACGACGCGGAGAAGCGGCTCGGCGCCAGCCAGGCGCGGATCCGCCGCCTCAGCAAGCAGTCGGACAGCCTGAAGGCCGACCTCGGCTCGCTCGAAACGACCGTGGCCGAGTACCAGCAGATGATCGCGACCCAGCGGGTCGAGATCGCCACCATGAGCGAGCAGCTCGCCACCACGCAGGCGGAGGTGGCCACCCTCTCCGTGGAGAAGGCGGCGCTGATCGACACCGTCACCGCCATCACCGACCGCAGCAACACGGTCTACTACGTGATCGGGACGAAGGACTCGCTGAAGGCCAAGGGGATCATCGTCGAGGAGGGCGGATCCAAGGTGCTGTTCTTCGGCAGCCATGCCCTGCAGCCGGCGCGGGTGCTGAACGAAGCCGACTTCACCGCCGTCGACCGGCGCGTGGTGATGGAAATCCCGTCGCCGATGACGACGCAGCGCTACAAGATCGTGTCACGCCAGAACACCGACTACGTCGAGAACAAGCCCGACTCGAAGGGCCGCGTGACGGGCGGGGTCAAGATCGCCTCTCCCGAGGGGTTCTGGGCGCCGTCGAAGTTCCTGATCCTCGTCGTCGACTGAACTCGGCGGGGTGAGCAGGTGGGCGGGGCGCGGAGCGATCCGCGCCCCGTTTCCGTTCTACCGTTCGAGGAGGAGGCGCCGCCGCTTCGGCGCGGGCCGCACCCTCGGCAGCCCCGCCACCCCACGCTCGATCGCCTGCACCGCCTCGTCCACTGAATCCGTCACCGTCAGGATCTCGAGGTCTTTCCGGTCCACCATGCCCCGGGCGGCGAGCGTGTCTCGCAGGAAGGCGAGGAGCGGGGCCCAGTAGGCGGTGCCCATCAGGACGATGGGAAAGGCGGCGATCTTTCCCGTTTGCACCAGGGTGGCCGCCTCGAACAACTCGTCGAGCGTGCCGAACCCGCCGGGCATGACGACGAACGCGACGCTGTACTTGACCAGCATCACCTTGCGGACGAAGAAGTACCGGAACGTGACGAACCGGTCGAGGTACGGGTTGGGGCGCTGCTCGTGCGGCAACTCGATGTTGCAGCCGATGGACCTGCCGCCCGCCTCGTGGGCCCCCCGGTTGGCGGCCTCCATGATGCCTGGGCCCCCGCCCGTCATCACGGTGAATCCCAGCCCCGCCATCCGCCCCCCCAGCGACCGGGCCAGGGCATAGTGCGGGTCGTCCTCGGCCACCCGGGCCGATCCGAACACCGTCACGCAGGGCCCCAGGAAGTGCAGGGCCCGGAAGCCCCGGAGGAACTCGGCGAAGATGCGGCCCAGCCGCGCCAGTTCGCTCCGGCGGGACCGGGGACCGCCCAACCAGTCGCGGATGTCTTCCGGGCCGGGGCCGGAGCCCCAGGGGTTGGGAGGCTGGTACGGTGCGTCGGTGGTTTCGGTCATGCCGGAATCTCCCCGGCGCCCGGGCCCGGCGCAAACCCGGCCCCCTGCAGTCGGCGGTCCTCCCGGTGTATCTTGGGGCCCGGCAGCACGGCCCGCCGAGGGGGCCGGCACACTCCAACGCAGGGACCGTAGAGCTCATGAAGGCCACAGATGTCCGCAAGGGACACGTCATCCTGATCGAGGGGCAGCCGTGCCGCGTGATGGACTTCACGCACCGCACCCCTGGCAACCTCCGCGCCTTCGTCCAGGTGCGGTTCCGGAACCTGATTTCGGGCAACACCTTCGACACCCGGCTCAACGCCTCCGACTTCGTGGACCAGGCCCGGCTCGACACCAAGGAAATGCAGGTCCTCTATCAGGACGGTCAAGGCACCCATGTGATGGACCAGGACACCTACGACCAGGTCACGCTGAACGAGGAAATCACCGGCGACCTGACTCCATGGCTCCAGCCAGAGATGAAGTTCATGGTCGAGTGGCTGGGCGGGAAGCCGATCGCGATCAACCTGCCGAGCACCATCGAGCTGGAGGTGGTAGAGACCGCCCCGATCATGAAGACCGCCACCAAGACGGCCAGCACCAAGCCGGCCCTGCTGAGCAATGGCGTCACGATCAACGTGCCCGAGTTCGTCAACCAGGGCGAAAAGGTCCGGGTCAATCCGAACACCGGCGATTACCTCGAGCGCGTCAAGTAAGCCGCTCCGCCGCCGGCGTCATTCAAGGCCTCGCACCCCGGTGCGGGGCCTTCTATCTTGCAGGATCCATCCCTCCCCATGTTCGAGATTCCGCATGACACCCACGAGCATCGCCCGTTGCTCCCGCACCGTTCGTCGCCAATGCATCGCGCGGTGATCCTGGCGCGGGGGCTCGGGAGCCGGATGCGGCGGGCCGATTCCAACGCTTCGCTGGATGCGGACCAGGAGGCCGCCGCGGCCGAGGGACTCAAGGGGATGATCCCGATCGGGCGCCCCTTCCTCGACTACCTGCTCTCCTCGCTCGCTGACGCGGGGTTCGACGAAGCCTGCCTCGTCATCGGTCCCGAGCACCACTCGGTGCGTAGGTATTACGAGACCCCGGGCCGACTGTCGCGGATCGCCGTGTCCTTCGCCGTGCAGGAGGAGGCCCGTGGCACGGCCGACGCCGTGCGCGCGGCGGAGTACTACGCCGGCGGTCAGCCCTTCCTGGTTTGCAACGCCGACAATTACTACCCGTCGCCGGTCCTCGCGGCGTTGCGCGCGCTGACGGAGCCCGGCCTGGCCGGTTTCGCGCCCGGGGCGCTCGTCGGGCTGAGCAACATCCCCGCCAGCCGGGTGTCGCAATTCGCCCTCCTCGCAGAGACGGCGGACGGGTATCTCGCCGACATCGTCGAGAAGCCGAATGCCGCCGCCGTGTCCCGGTTTGGAGCCCGCGCACGCGTCAGCATGAACGCCTGGGCCTTTTGGCCGGACATCTTCGAGGCCTGCCGCCACGTGACCCTCTCGGCGCGGGGCGAGCTCGAACTGCAGGACGCGGTGCGCTATGCCATCCGCGAGCTCGGAACCCGGTTTCGCGTGGTCCCGGTGGAGGCCGGGGTCCTCGACCTCTCGAACCGGGGCGACATCGCGACGGTGGCCGAGCACCTGGCCGGGATCGAGGTCCGGCTCTGAGCGGAAACGACCTCCGGGAAACGGTGTCCGACGCGCTGGGGGGCGACGCCCGCGCCGTGGCGCTCTGGCATGTCCCCGGCCGCGTGGAGCTGCTGGGCAAGCACACCGACTACGCCGGCGGCCGGAGCCTTCTCGCGGCGCTGGAGCGCGGACTGGTGGTCGGCATGGTGCCGCGGTCGGACTCCGTCGTCACCTTCCTGGATACCTCGAGCGGCGCGCGAGTCGAATTCCCACTCGACCCCGCGCTGCTGCCGCTCGCCGGGCGGTGGGCCGGCTTCCCGATGACGGTGGCCCGGCGGCTCGCCAGCAACTTCCCGGAGGCGCGGCGGGGCGCGGACCTCGCCCTGGCGAGTGACCTCCCCAGCGCGGCCGGGATGAGCAGCTCGAGCGCGCTCGTCGTCGGCACCTTCCTCGCCCTCGCCGAGGCCAACGGCCTTTCCACCACCGACGCCTGGCGCAGCCACCTCGCCACCCCCGAATCCCTCGCGGAGTACCTGGGCTGCATCGAGAACGGACAGAGCTTCGGGCCGCTGGCCGGTGACCGCGGCGTTGGCACGTTCGGCGGCAGCCAGGACCACGTGGCGATCCTTCGCTGCCGGGCCGGCAGCGTCAGTCAATTCTCGTTCTGCCCGGTGACGCATGAGGCAGAGATACCCTGGCCCGATGACAAGGCCCTGGTGATCGCGGTGAGCGGGGTGCGGGCCCGCAAGACCGGCTCCGAGCAGGGGGCATACAACCGGCTGTCGCTCGCGACGCGCCGGATACTCGAGCGGTGGCACGAGGCGTCGGGCTCAGCGGCCGACACACTCGCCGCGGCAGCCGCCGAGCCGGGAGCGCTGACAGACATCGGTGCCTTGCTCGAGCGCGATGCCGACCCCGAGTTCCCGCCGGGGTTCCTGGCGGGGAGATTCCGGCAGTTCGTGGCGGAGTCGTTCGAGATCATCCCTGCGGGGGCCGGCGCACTGGCCCGGGGCGATCTCGCCGAGTTCGGCGCGCTGGTGGACCGCTCGCAGCGTGGCGCGGAAGAAGGGCTGGGGAACCAGGTGCGCGAAACAACCCACCTCGCCCGGCGCGCCCGGGAGCTGGGCGCCTACGCGGCGTCGGCGTTCGGCGCGGGGTTCGGCGGCAGCGTCTGGGCGATGGTGGACAGGGAGGACGCCGAGCGCTTCGGGCAGCAATGGATGGAGGGATACGCCGCGCTCTTTCCCGCCGCCGGCCGCCATGCGCGGTGGTTTGCCGGCCGGCCTTCCTCGGGAGCGACGCGAATCAGCTAGGCGCGGGCCCCTGCGTTCGCGGCATGCACCAGCGCACGCACGTCGTCGGGGTCGCGGGTCGTCCGGCTGTGGAGCTCCTGGGCGCCGGTGCGGGCGACAATCGCCGCGGCGTTGTGGGCGCGAACCGACCCGCCCGCCAGGACCCCGATCCGTCCCCCCGCCAGCCCCACCAGGGCCGCGATCCGTGCGGCTCCGTCCCACGCCGACGGCGCGCCCCCGGAGGTGAGCACACGCCGCACACCAAGCCGCACCAGGCGCTCCAGGGCCGCCGGCTGGTCCGCGATCTCATCAAACGCACGATGAAACGTCACGGGCACGCCACCGGCCGCACTGACCACGGCCTCCACGGCCCGGTCGTCCACAGCGCCTCCTCGGGTCAGTGCCCCGAACACGATGCCGGAGGCCCCGAGCCGTACGATACGCCGGACTTCGGCCGCCGCGCGCCCGGGCTCACCCTCCTCGAGCACGAATCCCCCGGGCCGGGAGCGGATCATGACGACGACGGGGAGGGACACCCGGTCGAGGCACGCCGCGATCAACTCGTCGCCCGGCGTCAGCCCGCCCTGATCCAGCGAGGCACACAACTCGATGCGCCCTGCCCCACCCTCCTCGGCGGCCACGGCCGATGCTACCTCCTCGACGCAGGCTTCGATCAGGACTCGCGGCATTGGGACAAGATCACTCCCCTAGGGGCCCGCCGGGAAGGCGCGGCCGCCCTTCCCTCCCCGCGCCGTGGACTGCATCTTCCCGGGGTCGCCGGCCCCCTGGTCGGCCTGTAGTCCACTTCCTGGAGGCACCTCATGCTCAGCGTCACCCTGCTGGCCCTGGCCGGCAGCCTGGCCGCCGCGCCGGCAGATACCACCTTCAACAACGTGACCCTGCCTGGCACGGTCCAGGTCGCCGGGCAAACGCTCGTCCTCAACGGGGTCGCCCTCCGCAAGAAGGCCGTGTTCAAGGTCTATGTGGCCGGCCTCTACCTGACGGCCAAGTCCACCGACGCCGACGCCGTCCTGGCCGCGGATTCGCCGCGCCGGATGGTCATGCAGTTCGTGCGCGACGTCGGGAAGGAAAAGATGTGCGAGGCCTGGGACGAGGCGCTCAAGAACAACACGCCCAACGCCTCCGCCCAGCTCAAGACGGAGTTCGTGACGCTCTGCAGCTGGATGGAGGACATCAAGGACAAGCAGCAGTTCGTGTTCACCTACGTGCCGGGCACCGGCACCGAGGTGAGCGTGGCGGGCGCCGTGAAGGGCACCATTCCCGGCAAGGAATTCGCCGACGCGCTCTTCAAGGCGTGGATCGGCCCGAAGCCGGGCCCGGGCGAGGGATTCAAGAAGAACCTGATGGGAACGAAATAGGCGGGCAGACCCGCAACGTGGCGGACCGAACGGTAGGGGCGCACAGCTGTGCGCCCCTACCGTTCGTTTTGCCTAGTGCTGTTCTCCTGCCAGCGCCGCCATCCGCGCGCGCGCTTCCTTGACCTGGGGCTGCAGCACCGGATCGGCGTCCCGCCACAACTCCGTGAACTCCCCGTAATACTCGAGGGCCTTGGCGCGGTTGCCCTTCGCCTCGTACATCTCACCGAGGCGGCGGTAGGTGGGGCCCAGCGTCCAGTTCTCGTCGCCGGTGTTCGTTCGCGCGTCCGGTTGCGTGACCGACCGCTCGTACCGCACCAGCGCGGAATCGGCCTCGCCGGCACGGTCCCAGGCCCTCGCGGCGTCGGTCAGCGTGCAGGGCGGGCACTTCATCCGGGTGCGGTAGTCGTCGTAGGCCATAGCGGCCTCCCTCCACCGGCCTTCGGCCTGGGCGGTGAGCGCTGCCCAGTACACCGAATCGGCCGCCGAGCGCTGCTCCTGCGGGCGCACCCGGGTCCATTCGGCCTGGAGTTGCCGGACCTTGTCCACCCGACCAGCGATGGCGTAGGCGTAGCCGAGCCCCTGGTACGGCCGTTCGTCGGCGGGGAGGCTGTCGAGCACCGCCTTCGGAAAGAGCGAATCGGCGGCCCGCGCCATCGCCTGTCCATCTCCGAGGAAGTAGGCCCGCGCCTGCGCAGGGTAGCCCTGCAGGTACAGGGCGGTCCCCCGCGCGCCCACGGCGGCCATGGCCGGGGCGAGCTGGGCCGCCAGCCTTTCCGATTCCGCCACGCGGCCCAGGGCCACTGCCACCCCGATCCTCTCGAACTGGACGGCGAATTGCTGGGCCTGGGCGGTCGGCACTCGTAGGGCCGGATCCTTGAGGATCGAGTCCACGGCGTGGTAGTCGCGCTGCATGTAGTAC
>DAOMFQ010000023.1:5296-16479 GCA_035429905.1 Gemmatimonadales bacterium | reverse complement strand
TTGCAGCCGGTCAGGTCCACGCGCTGACCGGGCGGGGTATTCGGGCAGCGATCGGCCCCATCCAGCACCCCGTCGCCATCGCTGTCGCGCGGCAGCGGGCACCCGGTGGGGTCGACGGGCCGGCCCGCAGGCGTGCCGGCGCAACGGTCCTCACCGTTCGGAACTCCATCCCGATCGCTGTCCCGGGCCCCGAGCGGACCGGCGTACATCGATAACCCCACCTGGGCCCCTACATCCCACATCCGGTCCGAGGACGCGCCGGATTCGGCGAGGTAGTCGATGGTGGTCTCCAGCCGGAGGCCCAGGCGAGGCCCCAGGCCGAGCCGGAATCCGACAAGCGCGCCCGGCCCTTCCTGCACCAGGTCGATCGCCCGGTCGTACCGCCGCTGGGCGTAGCCGATGCCGAACAGCGCGGAGGCCCGACCCTGCAAGGGCAGGTGGACGAGAAGCCGCGCCCCCAGCGCACTCGTCGAGACCGACGCGGAATCGGGAAGGCTGGTGACGCCGTAGTTCCCCTCGACTTCAAGCGACAGCTTCCTGGTGACAAACAGACCCAGTTCCCCGCCGATCCCGAATCCGTTCAGCACGTGCATGCTGTCAGGGTAGAAGTTGTACCGTGCCAGCGGCACGATCTCGACGGTGCCCCCGCGTTGCGCCGCGGCGGGCAGTGTCCAGCAGGCCTGCAGCAGGACCAGCATGGGGAAGGCGCGGACACGGCGGCGTGACATGCGTCTAAGATACCGCGCCACCGGTCGCGCGGGCCACGAGGCAGGTGGCTAGATTAGGACCGTCTCCCGCCCACGCCTTGGAGCCCCCCATGCTGGACGTCAACAGCCGCCAGGGTCGAGCCGCGATCACGATCCTGCTGCTGGGTGTGGCCATTCTCATGGCCCTGGCGCCCTTCGCGTCAGGATTGCTCAGCGCCCCGGTGTTCTACGTGGTCTTCGCCCCCCTCTACCAACGATTGACCCGTCGCCTTCGACCGTCGCTGGCGGCGGGCCTGACCGTCATCATCGCCGTCCTGCTCATCTTCGGGCCCGGATCCTGGCTCCTGGCGCTGATCGTGGGGCAGGCGCAGGACGTCGTCGGGAGCCTGGTCCACAGCCCGTTGCTCGACAAGCTCCAGACGCTCACGGTCGGTGGGTTCGCCGTCGGCCCGGAACTCGTGAAGCTCGGGGAAACGGTCATCGGGGGCATCGGCCGCGGGGCGTTCGAGCTGGTGGGCACCCTCACGCTGATGGGATTCAACCTCGCCATCGCCTTCTTCCTGCTCTATTTCATGCTGGTGACGGAAGGGAAGGCGTGGGACACGATCCGCCCCTACATCCCGTTCAGCGCCAAGAGCGCCGAGCTGCTCCGCGAGCGCTTCCGCGCGGTCACCATCTCCACCGTCATCGGCACCGGGCTCACCGCGAGCATCCAGGGGCTGCTGGTCGGCATCGCGTTCGTCGTTACGGGGCTTCCCAATGCGGCGTTCTGGGGCGTGGTGACGGTGGTGTTCGCGATCCTGCCCGTCGTCGGGAGCGGGCTCGTCTGGATCCCCGCGGCGATCGCGCTCTATCTGAAGGGCTCTCCCGCGGCCGCCGTCGGGATGGCGCTCTTCGGTGCGGTCTTCGTCGGCAACGTCGACAACATCATCCGGCCGATCGTCTTCCGGCGCTGGGCCCAGACCCACCCCCTCATCACGGTTCTCGGCGCCTTCGCCGGTGTCCGGTACCTCGGCCTGCTCGGCCTCCTCATCGGGCCGCTGGCCCTCAGCTACTTCTTCGAGCTGGTCCGCATGTACAACGACGAGTACGTCAGCCTGCGCGATGACGGCTCGCGCCAGGAATCGTCCGCCGCTTGAGCGACTCGGAGCGGCCGGCGACCTTCCGCCTGGTCCTCGCGTGGGCGGCGGTGTACCTGATTTGGGGGTCGACTTACCTCGGCATCCGCCTCGCCATCGAGTCGATACCGCCGTTCCTGATGGCGGGCTCCCGGCACCTGCTCGCCGGGCTCCTGCTTTACGGGTGGAGCCGACTCGGCCAGCGCGCGCCTCGGCCGGACGCTCGCGACTGGATTGGCGCCGGCGGGCTGGGGGTGTTGATGCTGGTGACGGCGAACGGGGCCACGACCTGGGCCGAGCAACTCGTGCCGAGTGGGCTCACTGCATTGATCGTCTGCACCTCCGCGCTCTGGCTCGTGGTCCTGAACTGGCTCTGGCGCGGCGCCGACCGTCCCGGCGGACGCATGGTGGCCGGGCTCGCCGCGGGGTTTGGCGGCGTGGCCCTGCTCGTGGCCCCGGGCCGATTCGCCGGGAGTGAGCATGTGAATCCGATCGGGGCGTTGGTGCTCACCGGTGCCGCCCTCAGTTGGTCCGCCGGATCGATCTATGCCCTGAAGCTCGGGCGCCCCCAGCACCCCACGCGGTTCGTGTCGATGCAGATGATCGTGGCGGGACTCGTGTTGGTGTCGGCGTCGGTGCTGACGGGGGAGAGTCGCGGGTTCACGCCGGCCAACGTGTCCGGGACGTCGATGGCGGCGTACCTGTATCTGGCCCTCTTCGGGTCGCTCATCTCGTATTCGGCGTACTTCTGGCTGCTCCGCCACACGACGCCCGGTCGGCTCGCCACCATCTCCTACGTCAATCCGCTGGTGGCCGTGCTGCTGGGCTGGGCCCTGGCCGGCGAGGAACTCACGGTGCGCACCGCCCTCGCGGCAGGGGTGATCCTCCTCGCGGTGGGCCTGATCACCACGCCGCAGGCCCGAGCGCAGGGCTGACGACTCTGGAGGACCGCGCCATGACTTCCCCTCGCCTCCTGATTGAACTCCCGCTCTGGGTGGACGCCTTCGTTGATTGGCGCCGCCGGTACGCGTCGGTCGAGGACCGCATGGCGATGGTGCTCGATCTAGGGCACGAGCAGGTCCGGCGGGGGACCGGGGGACCTTTCGCCGCCGCGGTCTTCGAGCGGGAGTCCGGTGCGCTGATCGCAGTCGGCGTGAACCTCGCCGTGCCCTCGCACAACTGCGCCCTGCACGCCGAGGTGGTGGCGCTGATGATGGCGGGCGCCCGGCTCCACAGTCACAACCTCGGAGCCGACGGCATGGCGCCCCATGACCTCGTGTCGTCCTGCGAACCGTGCGCGATGTGCCTCGGCGCCACCGCCTGGAGCGGGGTGGCTCGGCTCGTGACCGGTGCCACCAAGGCCGATGCCGAGTCCATCGGCTACGATGAGGGCCCGGTGTTCCCGGAATCGTGGGCCTACCTCGAACGACGGGGCATCGAGGTCCTCCGGAACGTGCGCCGCGAGGAAGCCCGCACCCTCTTTGCCGAATACCAGGCGGCCGGCGGAGTGATCTACTGATGCATGGCCTTCCGCGCCGCCGGCTCGGCCGGACCGATCTCGAGATCAGCCGTGTCGGGCTGGGTGCCTGGGCCATCGGCGGACCCTGGGCATTCGGATGGGGGCCACAGGACGATGCCGAGTCGGTGGACGCCATCCACCGGGCCGTCGAGCGCGGGATCAACTGGATCGATACCGCCGCGGTGTACGGGCTCGGGCATTCGGAGGTGGTGGTCGGGAGGGCCGTGGCCGCGCTGCCGCCCGCGTCACGGCCCTATCTGTTCACCAAGTGCGGGTTGGTCTGGGAAGAAGGGGATCGAAACGCCGAGCCACGCCGCGTGCTCCAGCCCCACTCGATCCGTCGTGAGTGCGAGGCCTCGCTCCGGCGGCTCGGCGTGTCGTGCATCGACCTGTACCAGTTCCACTGGCCGGACGAGTCCGGGGCGGCGGTCGAAGATTCATGGGACGCGATGCTGCGGCTGGTGGACGAAGGCAAGATCCGGTGGCCCGGCGTCTGCAACTTCGATGTGGCATTGCTCTCGCGGTGCCAGGCGCGGGGCGCCGTGGCGTCCCTGCAGCCGCCGTTCTCCCCGATCCGGCGCAAGGTGGCCGGCGCCGAACTCCCGTGGTGCCGCGCGCACGACGTCGGGGTCATTGCCTACAGCCCGATGCAGTCGGGGCTCCTCACCGACGGTTTTTCCGCCGAACGCCTGGCCGCGCTTCCACCCGACGATTATCGCCACCGGGGTTCCGAGTTTGTCGCGCCGCGCTTCGCACGGAATCTGGCGCTCCGCGATGGGCTGCGACCGGTTGCGGCTCGGCACGGCGTTTCGGTCGGGGAAGTCGCCATCGCCTGGGTGCTCGCCTGGCCGGAGGTGACCGGCGCGATCGTCGGGGCAAGGTCGGCGGCCCAGGTGGACGGGTGGGTCGGTGCGGCAAGCCTGGCGCTGACGGCGCAAGACCTGGAGGAGATCGCTGCGGCGATCACCGCGACTGGAGCCGGGGAGGGGCCGGTGCGTCCCGGGATGGGCGGCTAGCGGCCCGGCGGAAAGATGGACACCGCGGACCCGACCGCCAGCAGCGTCGAACTGGGGCGAGCGTCGTTGAGCACCGCCCACTCGGGACCGTACAGGGCTCCGTAATCGACCTCGAAATCCACGGTGCGGACCTGCCGGAGCGCCCAGGGCGGGTGCTCGACCCGCAGGACCATTGGATCGCCCTGACGGCTCCGGCCGTAGGCCCACCGGCGTCCGAAGAGGTGGAGCGCGGTCCCGTCCGAGGTCACTCCTCCAGCGGTCTGGTCGGCCGTCATGCGCAGGAAGTACCGGCGGTCCTGCCAGCGCCAACGGTGCTCCACGACCAGTTCATCGCCCATGCTGGCCGTCCGGCTCTCCATCGGCGTCGAGCGGAAGGGCTCATTGAATCGCAGGCGGCCGACCGCCGCGGCGAGGGGGCTCGGCACCAGTTCCCGGATCGCCACTACCCCCTGGCGGTCTCCCTGCCGGACGTAGGTGCGGAAATTGATCTCGGGAAAGTCCACGAACCCCGGGATGCGACGCCCGCGAACCCGGGTATCCACGAAGTCGAAGGCGACGAGGCTGACCTGGGCCCTGCCGTCGACGAGGTCGGCTTCGACGTCGCTTGGAAGCCACGGGCGCACGAGGGCCTCGTCCACGTCGTAGGTGAGCAGCGCGAGATTGCTCCATCGCGCCGTCAGCGAGGGGCGTCGTCGTTCGGGGAGACCGGGGGGAGGGGAGGAGGTCATGGGACCGTTCAATAGTATACTCCGACTCGAACGCGCGTACGCAGGAGGGGGTCTCCCGTGAGTGAGCCGGGCTTCGTGTCGGTCGGCATGCGGATGGGACGGTGGGTGTGGGGCGCGATTCGCCGCAGTCTCCGCCCCTCCGGGCTCGTGCTCATCTACGATCCCGGCTACATGGTGCGCCTCGGCGCGATCCCGATGGATCCGCTGCGCGGGGAGATGATCCTCGCGTTCCTGACCGACGAGGGATTGGTGCGCCGGAGGGAGCTGGTCCGGCCCCACGCCGCCTCGATGAAGAATGTCCGCCGGGTGCACACCGACCGGTACCTGGAATCGCTCCAGCGGCGGGAGGTGGTTGAGCAGGTGGTGGGTGCGGCGCTCACCGACGCCGAAGCGGAAGGACTGGTCGAGGCGCAGCGACTCGCCGCCGGCGGGACGGTGCTGGCGACCGCCCTCGCGCTCCGCACCGGCCTCGTGGCCGTCAACCTCGGCGGGGGGTTTCATCACGCGGCGTCCAACCGCGGGATGGGTTTCTGCGCGCTCAACGACGTGGGTATCGCCGTGGCGCGGCTCCGGGCCCGCGGCTTCACGGAACCGATCCTGGTCGTGGACCTCGATATCCACGACGGGAACGGGACTCGCCTCCTCTTCGAGGAGGATCCGACCGTCCACACCTTCACCATCCACAACCAGGACTGGTCGCCGCGCGAAGCCGCGGCCGCCACCGTCATCGCGCTGGGGTCGGCGGTGAGCGACGCGACCTACCTCAAGGCGCTGCAGGACGCGCTCCCGCCCGTCGTGGCTCAGGTGCGTCCTGGGCTCGTCCTGTACGTGGCCGGCGCCGATCCCGCCACCGATGACATGGTCGGCGACTGGAACATCACCGCCGAGGGGATGCTCGCCCGCGACCGATTCGTGGTGGAGCTGCTGCGGCCGCCGGGGGCGCCGGTTCCCCTGGCCGTCGTGCTGGGCGGCGGGTACGGCGGCAACGCCTGGCGCTACACGGCCCGATTCCTCGGGTGGCTGGCGTCGGGCAGAGTCGTGGAACCGCCGAGCAATACGGACATGCTCATCCGGCGGGCGGAGGAGCTGCACCGGCTGCTGCACGACGGAGCTCGTCGGCTCCCGCCCGCGTCGGACTGGGCGCTGAGTCCCGAGGACCTGGCCGCGTTCCTTCCGGGCGGGGCCGCGCCGCGGCGCTTGTTGGGGCGGTACACCGCCCAGGGTGTCGAGCTGCTGCTCGAGCGACTCGGGGTGCTGGCGCAGGTGCGCGCGCTCGGGTTTGCCCAGCCGACGCTGGAGCTCGACTTTCATCTCGACGACAGCGACACCGTTCGGTTGTACGGCGACCAGGCGAAGACCGAGCTCCTCATGGAAGTCCGCTTCCGCCGCGACCGAACCCGGTTGCCTGAAATGGAAGTGCTCTACCTCGAATGGCTCCTGCTGCAGAATCCGCGGCGCAGCTTCGCCTCCGGCAAGCACGCCATCCCGGGCCAGAAGCACCCGGGGCTCGGCCTGCTGCGCGACGTCATGGCCTGGCTGGTGGTGTTGTGCGGGGAATTGGGGCTCGAGGGGCTGATGTACATGCCCGCCGGCTATTTCGTGGCGACGTTCGGCAGCCGGTTCATCGACCCCGCTCGTCAGGCCCGCCTCGAGGCGATGCGACGTGCGCTCGCCGGTCTCCGCCTGGTCGACGCGACCCGCGCGGTGGAAGAGGGCCGGGTGGTCAACGCCGCCACTGGCGCGGCCGTCCCCTGGGAGCCGGCGCCGATGGTGATCCCGGTGTCGGCCCGGCTGCGGGACATGGTGGAGGGCCCGGCGTATGACGAGGCCCTGGAGCGGGAACTCGGCACGCTCTCCTACCGCTTGCGTCTCCCCACCGAGTCGGAGGAACAAGCCTCAGTGGCGCGCCGCCGTGGGAGGAGACGGTGAGGCGCCTGCTGCCGGGCGCCTTGTTCGTGGCGCTCTGCGGGGTCGTCCTGATCGGCGCGGTGGCGCCCGGCCTTGCCTGGCGCCTGCTGCCCCCCCGGCCACTTGGGGTGCTCATCCTGGACAAGACGGTGCCCGATACCACCTACCGGGGGCATCGCGCCGTCATCTGGTTGCTCAATCACCTCAAGCTGGTCCACCCGGGGTCATTCGCCCCCTACAGCACGGCGAGTGACTACGCCGGGTTCGTGCCGCTCACGCGACGCGCCTGGTCGGTGCGGCCGCTGCCCGACGCCGTCGGCGCCAATCGCGTGGTATACGTCGCGGACACCTATGGCGTCACTGCCGGCGACCTGGGGTCAGGTGTCGCGGAGGAGCCGGGCCGGCTGCTCTTCGGCGGGCTCACGGTCCCGGACATCGAGTTCCTCGAGTCCGCGGCGCGTGGTGGGGCCACGCTGATTGCGGAGTTCAACACCGCGGCGGTCCCGACGACGGATTCGGTTCGTGCGCGCGCGGCGCGGCTCTTCGGCTTCGCGTGGTCGGGTTGGACCGGGCGCCGATCCACCGACTTGATGCGGGATGTCCCGCCCTGGCTGCGGGCCGCGTGGCAGCGGCAGGCGGGGCAGCCATGGCTTCACCGCGGGCCCGGCATTGTCCTGTCCCATCTCGATGGCCGGGTCGTGGTGCTCACGAACGCCGACCTGCGGGGGAACGGGCTGGAGATTGTGCCCACGAGCGCGGGGGACTCCCTCGGCATGCGCACCGCGGCGGCACCGGAAGGCTGGTTCGACCTGGTCGAGCCGGCGGGCGCGGTGGTGCTGGCCCGGTACGCATGGCACCTGACGCCGCGCGGAGATTCCGCGCTAGCTTCCGCCGCGCTGCCGCGCACCTTCGCCGCGGTCCTCGCCCACCGGGCCGGCGCGGCGCGGACCTATTACCTCGCGGGAGACTTCGCCAACGTGCCACGCCTCCCGGTGTGGTCCGAACTGCGCTGGGGGCCAGGGGTGTACCGCGCCCTCCCCGCGTGGTGGATCCCGCCGCAGGAGGCCTTCTTCTGGCGCGGGTACGTGCCGCTCCTGACCAGCATCCTCGACTGGAGTTCGGGAGCCTAGCGGGGCCGGCCGGGAAGGGACGGCTTGCGCGCTGGGGCCGCTGATGCATATTTATCCAATATGCATACTTCATCCGGCATCGTCGCCCTCGCCTTCTCGGGCGGCCTCGATACTTCCTATTGTGTGCCGCGGCTCGCCGAGCAGGGCTGGGCGGTGCATACCGTCTACGTCAACACCGGTGGCGCCACCGAGCTGGAACGGGACGCCATCCGGCGGCAGGCCGAGGCGGTGGGCTGCACCGCCCACCACGAGGTGGACGCCCGCTCGCTCGTGTTCGATCGGTTCGTCCGATTCCTGATCCAGGGCAATGTGCTCCGGGGCGGCGTCTATCCCCTCAGCGTGGCGGCCGAGCGGACGCAACAGGCCATTTCCGTCATCGAGGTGGCGCGCGCCATCGGGGCCACGGCGGTGGCGCACGGCTCCACCGGCGCCGGCAACGACCAGGTCCGCTTCGACGTCACGATCCGCGTCCTCGCCGCGGACCTGCCGATCCTCACCCCCATCCGCGACCAGGGCCTCACCCGCGCTCAGGCCATCGCCTTCCTCGAGGCGCGTGGCCTTCCTGTACCCGCGAAGGCGGGCGCCTATTCGATCAACGCCGGCCTCTGGGGCACCACCTGGGGCGGCGGATGGACCCACGACAGCTGGGCCGGCCCGCCGGCCGAGCTCCTCGATCCTCCCGCAGATGCGCCGAAGCCGCGCGAGCTCGTCCTCGGCTGGGAGGACGGCCTCCCGGTGTCCCTCGACGGCACTCGCCTCGGAGGGGCCGAGTTGGTCCAGGCGCTGAACGAGCTGGCTGCCGCCTATGGGCTCGGCCGCGGCATTCACGTCGGGGAAACGGCGCTCGGCATCAAGGGGCGCATCGGATTCGAGGCCGGGGCCGCGCTGCTGCTCATCGCCGCGCACCGCGAGCTCGAGAAGCTGGTCCTGACGAAGTGGCAGTCGTTCTGGAAGGACCAGCTCGGCACCTTCTACGGTGACCGCCTGCACGAAGGCCAGTACTTCGACCCCGCGCTGCGCGACATCGAGGCCTTCCTGACGCACTCGCAGGGCCGCGTCGCGGGTGACACGCGGGTGCGCCTCGCGCCGGGACGGTTCCAGGTGGTGGGCGCGCGGAGTCCGCACTCCATGATGGACCCGCGCGTGGCCACCTACGGGGAGGAGAACCGGCTCTGGAGCGGCGACGAGGCCCGCGCCTTTGCGCGCGTGGCGGCCATCCCGGCGCTCCTGGCAGCCCGCGCGGTCGGGGACGCCTGATGGTCACCACGACCCGGGTACGGCTCGACCGCATCAGCTCGTCCACCCGGAATGCCCACCTCACCACGGAAGTCATCGTGGGGCACGAGGTGGTGTCCGCGGAAGGCTTCGTGCTCGCGATTCGGCTCCTCACCGACAAGTCGTCCTACAACACCGTCGAGGACCTCGCCGGGCGGATGGTCTCGCTCCGCAAGGGCGATGTGCTCGCGGGGACGCTTGGCAGCCGGCGCGCCCTCCGTGGCTACGCCGGCGAGGTACCGTCGCACATCGCCGTCGGCGACACCATCGAGGTCCTCAACCTCGGTGGCATCCTCGGCCGGTGCACCTCGGCGAATCCCGACATCGGCCCGCCCTTCAAGGCGGAGGTGCTGGGGGCGGTGCTGGCGTTTCCGGCCCTCGGCGACCGGGTCGGCCGGCCGGCGCACATCCGCGACGGGGCCATCCCCTCGAGCGATCTGCTGGAGACCGGCGCGCCCGTGGTCTACGTGGCGGGCACCTGCATGAACGCCGGGAAGACAGTGGCGGCCACCGAGCTGGTACGGGGACTCTCCCGGAGTGGGCTCCGCGTGGCGGCCGCGAAGCTCACCGGTGTCTCATTGATGCGCGACACCCTCGCGATGCAGGACGCTGGCGCCGTCGCAGCCGTGACCTTCAACGACGCCGGGGCCGCCAGCACCCACGCGGGCATGACAGTGCCGGTGGCGAAGGGGCTCTTCAACCACCTGCAGCGCACCGTCCGACCGGACGTGATCGTGGCGGAGCTCGGCGACGGCATCCTCGGCGAGTACGGCGTCCAGGACATCCTGCGGGACCCGGAGCTCTCCGGCGCCGGCCGGGCCTGGGTGATGGCCGCCCCGGACCCCGTCGGGTGCTGGGGCGCGGACCAGCTGATGCGCGGCGTGTACAAGCTGCCCATCACGGTCCTGACCGGCCCGGCCACCGACAACCAGGTCGGCCGTGATTACATCAGCGCCTCGCTTGGCATCCCCGCCCACAACGCGCTCCGGGACCCCGATGGCCTCCTCGGCGCCGTCACCGCCCTCCTGGAGGCGCGGTGAAGGTCGCCGTCGTCGGCGGGGCGGGGTATGTCGGCGGGGAGCTCCTCCGGCTCGTCCTGCAGCATCCCGACATCACCGAGGTCGTGGCCACCAGCCGCAGCCAGGCCGGGCGCCCGGTCGCCGAGGTCCACCCGGCGCTTTCCTCCCTGACCGAGGCGCGGTTCGCGGGCCTCACCGCAGGCGAGGCGGCCCGCGGCCAGGATGTCGTGTTTCTCTCCCTGGAGCACGGCGAGTCGTCCAAGGTGGCCGGCGAGGTGTTCGACGCCGCCCCGGGACTGGTCGTGGATCTCGCCGCCGACTTCCGCGTGCGCGACCTCCGGCTCTACGAGCACTACTACGGCGCGCACGCTGCGCCGGAATTCGTGCCGAACTTCGAGTACGCCCTGGCCGATGTGCGCGGATCGGATCTGCGAGGGGCGCGGGCGCTGGCCGCACCCGGGTGTTTCGCCACGGCCGCGCAGCTCGCGCTCTTCCCGCTGCGGAGCGCCGGCGTTGTCGGCATTCCGGCGCTCTTCGGCGTCACGGGCTCGAGCGGGGCCGGGGTGCACCCTCGACCCACGACCCACCACCCGGCGCGCGCCAACAACCTCTTCGCCTATTCGGTGCTGCAGCACCGGCACGACGCCGAGGTGCTCCAGGGATGGCGCGGTTGGACCGGCAGCCCGGCTGCCACTGCCCGGCTGATGACCCATTCCGGCCCGTTCGTCCGCGGCATTCACCTCACCCTGCACGCCACGGTGCC
>DAOMFQ010000023.1:0-5196 GCA_035429905.1 Gemmatimonadales bacterium | reverse complement strand
GCCACCCGCGGGTGGTGGCGGCCATCGCTGAGCAGGCGGGCCGGCTCTTCTTCTACTCCACGGCGGTGCCGCACCCGTTGCGGGCCCGCTTGGCTGAGCAACTCGCCGCGCGCTGTCCCGATCCGCTGGGCCGGGTGTTCTTCTGCAATTCCGGCGCGGAGGCCAACGAGAACGCCTTGCACCTGGCGCGGAAGGCCACTGGCCGGCGCAGGGTCGCCTCGGTCACGGGGGGGTGGCACGGCCGCACCGTGGCCACGCTTGCCTGCTGTGACGGGCGCAGCTACGAGGCGGGCGCGCTGCGGGCCGGCATGGAGTTGTCGGCGCGCGTCGCCTTCAACGACGTCGCCTCGCTGGATGCGGTGCTGGACGACTCGATGGCGGCGCTCATCGTCGAGCCGGTGCAGGGCATGGCGGGTGCCCGCGACTGCAGCCGGGAATTCCTCGCCGCGGCACGGCAACTGTGCACCGAGCGGGGCATCGCCCTGCTGTTCGACGAAATCCAGTGCGGCGTGGCACGCTCGGGGGCGTTCACGGCGGCGGAGGCGTACGGCGTCGTGCCCGACGGGCTCACGTTGGCCAAGGGACTCGCTTCCGGATATCCGATGGGCGCCGTCGTCGTCGGGCCGATGCTGGCCGAAGGTGTCGGCGTGGGCGACCTCGGCAGCACCTTCGGCGGCGGGCCGGTGGCCTGCGCCGCCGCACTGGCCACGCTGGCGGTCCTCGACGACGAGGACCTGGCGGTCAACGCCACCACGGTCGGCGCCCACATCGCCGTCGGCGCCCGTGCCCTGGGCGCGCGGAAGGTGTGGGGGCGGGGCCTCCTCATCGGCCTCGACTTCGACCGGCCGGCCCGGGAGCTCCAGCAGGCGCTCTTCGCGCATCGCATCCTGACCGGGACCTCGGCGGACCCGAATGTCTTGCGGATCATGCCGCCCCTCACCCTGTCCGTGCCGGAGGCCGACGTGCTGCTCGCGGGCCTCGCAAAGGTGCTGGCATGACGAAGCGCGATTTCCTCGCGGTCGAGGACTGGTCGATACCCGAGGTGGAGGCGCTCCTTGGGTTGGCTGCCCGGGTCAAGCGGGGCGAGATCAACGGAGGGCTCGAGCGGAAGGTGCTCGCGATGGTCTTCCTCGACCCGAGCCTCCGCACTCGGACCAGCTTCGAAACGGGGATGTTCCTCCACGGCGGGCACGCGGTCGTGCTGGAGCCGGGCAAGGGCAGTTGGGCCCTGGAGACCGAGGACGGCGTCGTGATGGACCGCGACACCGTGGAGCACGTGACGGAGGCCGCCCGGGTGCTCGGGCGGTATGCCGATGCGCTTGCGGTGCGCGCCTTCCCCCGCGGTGCCGACTGGGCCACGGCGCGGGAGGACGCGGTGCTCAGGCAGTTCGCGCGACACTGCGAAAAGCCGGTCATCAACCTCGAGTCCTCCCGGCGGCACCCCTGCCAGGAGCTGGCCGACGCCTTCACGCTGCGCGAAAAGCTGGGCGACACCCGCGGGAAGAAGTTCGTCCTCAGCTGGGCCTGGCACCCGAAGTCGCTGCCGACGGCCGTGCCGGTCAGCGCGGCCCTCGCCGCCGCGCGGATGGGCATGGAGGTCACGATCGCCGCCCCGGAAGGCTGCGACCTCGATCCGGCGGACCTGGAGCGCATTCGCCAGCTGGGCCAGGAGTCTGGCGGCTCGGTGGCCCTCTCGCACGATCAGGGGGCCGCCATTGCCGGCGCCGACGCCGTGTATGCCAAGTCGTGGGGGCCGGTGTCGCTGTATGGCCAGCCGGAGGCCCAGCGGGCCTGGTTCGACCGGCATCGCGGCTGGAAGCTGACGGCGGACCGCGTCCGGACCACGCGCGGGGGCAGGGGGATCGTCATGCATTGCCTCCCGGTGCGCCGCAACGTGGAGATCGACGACGCCGTCCTGGACGGGCCCAACGCGGTGGTAGTGGACGAAGCGGAGAACCGCCTGCACGTGCAGCGCGCCCTCCTCCTCACGATGATCGGGAGCATACGGTGAGCATTGATACGTCGAAGGGCATCGCGGGACTCAAGGGGGCGCTTCGCTATGTGCGCGCCTACCGCGACCAGGTATTCGTGGTGAAGCTGGGCGGCGAGGTGCTGGCCGATGCGCGGGCGGTGGACGGCATCGCCGCCCAGGTGTCGCTCCTCTCCAGCCTGGGCATTCGCGTGGTCGTCGTGCACGGCGGCGGGCCCCAGGCCACCGCGCTCAGCCGGCGCATGGGGGCGGAGCCCACGATCGTCGCGGGCCGACGCGTCACCGACGACGACGCCCTGGCCGTCGCGAAGATGGTCTATGCCGGCGAGCTGAACGTGGACCTCCTCGCGGCCCTCCGCGCCCACGAGGCGCAGGCGGTCGGATTGAGCGGCGTGGACGCCGACCTCATCACCGCGCACCGGCGGCCGCCGGTGCAGGTCGTGGACGACGGGGGTGCCACCGTCACCGTGGACTATGGCCACGTCGGCGACCTCGACCGCGTCGACCCCAGGGTGTTGCTGACCCTCCTGCAGGCGCGGTTCGTCCCCGTGGTCTCCAGCCTCGCCGGCGACGGCGACGGCAACGTCTACAACGTCAACGCCGACACCGTCGCGGAGTCGCTGGCCGTGGCGCTGCACGCCCAGAAGCTGATCTTCCTCACCGGTGCGCCGGGCGTGCTCCGGAATCGGGAGGACGCCGCGAGCCTGATCGCCTTCGCCGATCCGGACGACCTGGCTGGCCTGCTGGCGAGCGGGGCCATCGCCGGCGGCATGCGCCCGAAGGTCGAGGCCTGCATCCGCGCCGCCACCGGCGGTGTGGAGCGGACCCACATCATTGACGGCCGCGTGCCCGATGCGCTGCTCCTCGAGGTCTTCACCGGATCGGGATGCGGCACCATGATCGTCGGACGGAAGGAGAAGGCGACCTATCTCGGCGTCGACCTGGCCGACTGAGGTCGAGTTGCTCCGGCAGCTCGTGGCCGTCCCCTCCGTCAGTGGCGAGGAGGAGGCTGTGGCCCGGCTCGTCGAGGCGACCGCGCTCGCGTGGGGCCTCCCCGCCGTGCGGGATGGCCTCGGCGTGTCGGTGCGCCTGCCGGGCCGGACGGCTGGGCGCACGCTGGCGCTGGTGTCCCATCTCGATGTCGTCCCACCGGGCTCGGGGTGGACCCGCGATCCCTTCACTCCCGTCATCGAGGGGCAGCAGCTCTTCGGCCGGGGGTCGGGCGATGCCAAGGCCTCGGTGGCCGCGATGCTGACGGCCGCGCACGACGTGGCGGAGCGGGGCGGCCCGCTGCGTGGCGATCTGTTGCTGCTGTTCGGCCTCGGGGAGGAAACTCGGCATACGTCGATGCCGGAGCTGGTGGCTCGCGCCGGCCCGATCGACGCCGCGGTCGTCGGCGAGCCGACCGACCTCGACCTGGCCGTCGCGCAGCGCGGACTCATGATGGTGGACCTGGTTGCGCACGGCGACCAGCGCCACGCGGGCCGCGTCGCGGACGACGGGGCGTTCACCAACGCGCTCACGGTGCTGGCCCGCGACCTCAGCCGGCTGGACGCGCTCTTCGCCGACCGGCCGCATCCCATGCTCGGCCATCCCACCGTCACCCCGACAATGGTGCAGGCGGGGGTCAGCCGAAATGTCACGCCGCCGACCGCCACCGCCGTCCTCGACGTCCGGAGCACGCCGCTCTGGAGCCACGCCGAACTGGCGAAGGTGCTGGCGGACTCCTTGGAGGCGGATGTGATCGTCACCTCCGATCGCCTGGTGCCGTGCGAAACCCCGTCCGGCTCCGCGCTGCTGCAGGCGTGCGCGTCGCTGCTGCCGGCGGCAAGGCAGTACGGCAGCCCGACCTGCTCCGATTGGGTGTTCCTCCGTCACCTGGATGCCGTCAAGTGCGGGCCCGGCACCAGCCGGAGGTCGCACACGGCCGATGAATGCGTAGATTTGCCGCAGGTGTCCGCCGCCCGGCGATTCTACGCCGATCTCGCACGGGAGTACCTCGCATGACCCCGCGCCGCACCGCCTCGCGCACGCTGTGGTCGCCCGCCGACGACCCCGATCGCCTCATGCTCGACTATACCGCCGGGGAGGACCGACTCTGGGACATGCGGCTCCTTCCGTGGGACGTCTACGGAAGTCTCGGCCATGCGGAGGGGCTGCGGGCCTCGAGGCTCCTTACGCCGACCGCCTACGCGAAGCTCCGGGCCGGGCTCCGGCGCGCGCTCCGCGCGGTCGAGAACGGCACCCTCGTGGTCGATCTCGTCCACGAGGACGCGCATAGCGCAGTGGAAGACTGGCTCACCCGGCGGCATGGGCTTTCCGGGGAGCAGCTGCACACCGGCCGCTCGCGGAACGACCAGGTCGCCTGCGACATCCGCCTCTATCTCAAGAACCAGCTGCTGGAGTTGCACGAGGCCACCGAGGACCTGGCGGACATCCTCCTCGTGTTTGCCGCCCGTCACCGCGACCAACTCTGGCCCGGCTACACCCACACCCGGAAGGCAATGCCCTCCTCGGTGGGTCTCTGGGCCGGCGCCTACGCGGAAGCGCTGCTCGACACGCTCGAGTCGTTGCCGGCGCTCTGGGCCCGGGTGGACCGGTCGCCGCTGGGCAGCGCCGCCGGGTATGGCGTGCCGCTGCCGCTCAACCGGGAGGCCACGGCCCGCGCGCTCGGATTTGGGGCGGTCGAGCACAACGTGGCCACGGTGCAGCTGGGCCGGGGCAAGCTGGAGGCCGCGGTGCTCGCTTGGTGCGGCGAGATCGGCCACGACCTGGCCCGGTTGAGCGCCGACGTGATCCTCTTCAGCGCGGAGGAGTACGGCTTTCTCGTGCTGCCGGCGCGCCTGGCCACCGGGTCCAGCATCATGCCGCACAAGCGCAACCCCGACCTCTTCGAGCTCACGCGCGCCCGCGCGGCTGCCGTGCAGGGCGACCACGTTGCCCTCCTCCAGGTCGCTTCGCGGCTCACCGGCGGGTACCACCGGGACTTCCAGCTCCTGAAGGAGCCCCTCTTCCGCGGCGTGCAGCGCACCAGGGAAATGCTCACCATGCTCGCCGTGGCCGTTCCCGCGCTCAGCGTCGACGGCGCGCGTTGCGCCGCGGCCCTCGAGGGCGGGGCCCTGGTCACCGACGAGGTGATGCGTCGCGTGGAAGCCGGCGTGCCGTTCCGGCGAGCCTATCGCGAGGTGGCCGCCGAGCTCAAGGCC
>DAOMFQ010000022.1:0-16526 GCA_035429905.1 Gemmatimonadales bacterium | reverse complement strand
CACGGCGCGGTGGCCACCCGGACCCGGAGCACGCCATCGGCGGACACCGACTCCGCCTGGGTCACGGCGGCGATCTGCGGACCCACGAGTTCGGGCCACCGCTGCACCACCTCCGCGCGCTCCACGCCCTTGTCCAGCCCGGAGGCCGCCAGGTACTCCTCGAGCACCTGTGCGAGCGGGGCGAGCGGGCGCTTCTTCGTCACGGGCTTCATTCCTCGCGTCATGCGGCCGCCGTCACGGTGCCCTGGCTCACCAGCCAGACCGGCAGCGCCAGCCCGGCGGGGAGCTCGTCCGGTCGCGGGGCGGTGATGAACACCTGGCCCCGCCGCCGGGCGAGCAGCCGGTCGGCGAGACGCGCCTGCCGGTCGGCGTCCAGCTCGGCAAACACATCGTCCAGCAGGAGGGCCGGGGCCACGCCGCGCGCGGCCTCGATGGTGTCCAACTCGAGGAGCCGCAGCGCCACCGCTGCGCTCCGCAGCTGTCCGGTCGACCCGAAGTCCCTGAGCGACCGGCCGCCGACGGTGAGCACCAGGTCGTCGCGGTGTGGCCCGACGGTGGTCATTCGTCGCGACAGGTCCCGTCCGCGAGCCCGGTCCAGCGCGTCGGCCCACCCCCCTGCCTCGGCCAGCGCGGCGTCGCCCCGGTACCTCAGCTCCGCCGTGCCGGGCTCTCCCAGCGCCGCGTACCCCTCGGCGAAGCGCGGCGCGGCGGTCGACACCCAGCGCATCCGGGCCTGCATGACCACCGCCCCCGCTTCGGCCAGCGGTGCGTCGAATGCGCGGGCCACGAGGTCCTGTCCTGTGCGCAGCGCCGCGTTTCTCTGCGAGAGCGCCGCCCGGTATCGGGCCAGCGCCCGGAGATGGTCGGCGGACGCGAGCGAAAGCATCCGGTCGAGATACTGGCGCCGCTCCGGGGCGGCCCCGCCGGCCAGCGCTACGTCGCGCGGGAGGAACGCGACGGCCACCCACGCGCCGACCGCCTCCGACAGCCGGGACACCGGCGCATCGTCCAGCGTAATCCGCTTCTTCCGGTTGCCCACCGTGTAGGCGACTACCGCCGTCCGAGAGCGGCCCGCCTCCGCGAATGCGGCTTCGAGCCGGAAGCCGGAACCGCCGAACGCGGCCACTTCGCTGTCCGGCGCGCCCCGGAGGGCGCGGAAGAGGACGGGGTAGCCCACCGCCTCCAGGAAGTTCGTCTTGCCCTGCGCGTTGCGCCCCAGGAGGACGGCGCCCTCCGGGGGGAGGGCCAGGTCGAGATCACGAAGATTCCGGAATCCCCGAAGGACGATCCGCTCGAGGTGCACAGAGTGAAAAATAGGGGGTTGGAGGCGGAAATGCAGGGCGAAACCGGGGCCGGTCAGCGGCCCCGGAACGACGCCGTCCGCTTCTCCAGGAAGGCGCCCATCCCCTCGCGCATGTCGTCGGTGGATGCCAGGAGGCCGAAGTGGTTGGCCTCGAGCAGCAGCGCCTCCTCCAGGCTCATTTCGAGCCCGGCGTCCACCGCCTCGATGCAGAGCCGGACCGCCAGCGGGCCGTTCGCCAGGACCGTGCGCAGGAGGGACTCCGCCTCGGCCATCAGCTTGTCGGCGGGGACCACCCGGTTGACCAGCCCCATCTGGAGCGCTTCCTCGGCGCCCACCATCCGCGCGGTCAGCAGCAGGTCGAGCGCCCGGCCCTTGCCGACCAGACGCGGGAGGCGGACCGTGCCGCCGTAGCCGGGGCCGATGCCCAGCTTCACCTCGGGCTGCCCGAACTTGGCGCTCTCGCTGGCCACGCGGAGATGGCAGGCCATGGCCAGCTCGCAGCCGCCGCCGAGGGCGAACCCGTTCACCGCGGCCACCACCGGCTTGCCGCAGCGCTCGAGGCGGCGGAACACCGCCTGGCCTCGCATGGCGCGCGCCTTCCCCGACATCTGCTTCTGCTGGGCGAGCTCCCCGATGTCGGCGCCGGCCACGAAGGCCTTGGACCCGGCGCCGGTCAGGATCACGCCGGCGATGGCGTCCTCCGACTCGATGCGCTCCACCGCCCGGTCGAGGTCGGCGATGACGGCGTCGTTGAGGGCGTTCAGCTTGTCGGGGCGGTTAATGGTGACGATCGCGATGCCGTCGCGGACGTCGAAGAGCAGGTTCTGGTAGGTCATCGGCGGGGTGGGGTTGGAGGTCGGTGGCCATCTGTCCGTGACGAGAGCATCTTAATGCCATGACGCATCGCGCGCCCGCTCCGACGGGCTCACAGGTGGCGCGGGCCGAGGCGGCGATGATCGCCGTGGTCCTCATCTGGGGCGCCAATTTCAGTTTCATGCGCATGGCCCTGGTCGAGATCCCGGGCCTGAGTTTCGCCGGGCTCCGGTTTGCACTCGCCGCCGTCGTCCTGTTGGTCGTGCTCCAGTGGCGGGAAGGATCCGTCGGGGCCCCGCGCGAGGCGTGGTGGCCGCTCATCTGGATGGGGGTCCTGAGCAATACGCTCTACCAGGTCTTCTTCATGTACGGACTGACGCACACCTCGGTGGCCAACGCCTCGCTCATCGTCGCCACCACGCCGCTCATCGTTTCCTTCCTGGGAGCCGCCACCGGAATCGAGGCGCTCCGGCGACCAGTGGTGATCGGAGGCGTCCTGGGCTTCGCGGGGGTGGTTCTCATCCTGGCCGGCAAGGGGGCGGAACTCGGCGTCGGCCGCCTCGCGGGCGACGCGGCGGTCTTCGTGGCGACCCTCTGCTGGGCGGTGTTCACCCTCGGCGTCCGCGCCCTCCGGGTCCCGATCTCGACCCTCCGGCTCACCGCGCTGACCATGCTTACTGGGGCACCAGGGTTGCTGCTCCTCGGCTGGGGAGGCCTGGCGCGGCTCGAGTGGGGCGACCTCGGCGCCCCGGCGTGGACCGGGGTTGCCTACTCCACGCTCCTGGCGATCGTGGTGGCGTACCTGCTCTGGAACAACGCCGTCCGGGTCGTCGGAAGCGGACGGACCGCCATCTTCAATTCGATGATCCCGCTCGTGGCCATGCTCGTGGCCTGGCCACTCCTCGGCGAGCACCCGCGGCCAGTCCAGATCGGCGGCGCGGCGCTGATCGTGGGGGGTGTCCTGCTCTCACGCCGCCCCACGCTCGTTCACCGCCCTGCGGCCCCGCTGCCCCGCTGACCGTGTCTTCCATCCTCGCCATCGACCAGGGCACCACCGGTTCCACGGCACTCGTCATCCATCAAGACGGGACCGTCATCGGGCGCGGGTACCGCGAGGTGCCCCAGCACTTTCCCCGGCCCGGCTGGGTCGAGCACGACCCGATGGACCTCTTCCGTGGCGCGTTGGAGGCGTGCCGCGAGGCGATCGCGCAGGCGGGCGAGCGTCCGGTCGGGATGGGGATCACCAACCAGCGGGAAACGATCGTGCTCTGGGACCGTGCCACCCTCGAACCGCTGGGCCGGGCCATTGTCTGGCAGGACCGACGGACGGCAGCGCGCTGCGCGGAGCTCCGGGCGCAGGGCATGGAGGACATGCTGCGCGAGCGGACCGGGCTGGTGCCCGACCCCTACTTCTCGGCCACCAAGCTCGAGCTGATGCTCTCCGACCGTGACGTGCGCCGGCGCGCCGAGCGCGGGGAGCTCGCGGCCGGCACGGTGGACAGCTGGATGGCGGCGCGGCTCACCGGTGGCACCGCGCACATCACCGACCACACCAACGCCTCGCGCACCATGCTGTATGGGCTCGAGGCGCGCACCTGGGATCCGGAACTGTTGGCCCTGTTCGGCGTGCCGCCGCAGGTCCTGCCCGCCATTGTTCCGTCCGGTGGGGTGTGCGGGGAGTGTCGACCGGAGCACCTCGGGGTGGCACTGCCCATCGCCGGGATCGCGGGAGATCAGCAGGCGGCGTTGTTCGGGCAGGGATGCGTCACGGCCGGGAGCGCCAAGAACACCTACGGCACCGGCACCTTCCTCCTGATGCACACCGGGGAGCGGCGCCCCCACTCGGCGCACGGGCTCCTGGCCACCGCCGCCTGCGGGCCGACGGGGGAGCCGGCCTACGCCCTCGAGGGGAGCGTGTTCATCGCCGGCGCCGCCGTGCAGTGGCTGCGCGACGGGCTCGGCCTGGTCGCGCGCGCCGACGAATCGGAGGCGCTGGCCCGGAGCGTCCCCGACACCGGCGGCGTCCACTTCGTCCCGGCCTTCGTGGGGCTCGGTTCGCCGCACTGGGAGGCCGAGGCGCGGGGCACCGTCACCGGACTCACCCGGGGCACCAGCAGGGCGCACCTGGTGCGCGCTGCGCTGGAGGCGATGGCCTTCAGCAGCGCGGAGCTGGTGGAGATGATGACGGACGACGCGGGACTCGAGGCGGGCGCCCTCCGGGTGGACGGCGGGGCCAGCGCCAACGACTGGCTCATGCAATTCCTGGCCGACGTGCTGGGTTCGCCGGTCGAGCGCCCTGACATGGTCGAGACCACGGCCCTGGGGGCCGCCGGGCTGGCCGGGATCGCCCTGGGAGTCTGGCGGGACACGGCGCAGTTCCTCGAGGGGCGCCGCTTCGCGCGGTTCGAGCCGACCACCAGCGAGGCGGACCGGGTGAGCCGCCGCGCCGGGTGGGAGCGCGCGGTCCATGCGACGCTGGCCTGGGCCCGCTTCCAACCCTGACCCCCACGAACGGTGAACGGCCCCGGGCGTGGGGCCCGGGGCCGTCCGTCCTCCGAGGCGCCGATCACCTTACTTGATGGTGATCTTGCTCCGCACTTCCGGTGCGGCCTTCGGCAGCGTCACCTGCAGCACGCCGTCGGTGTAGTGCGCCTCGATCTTCCCCTCCACCACATGCGCCGGCAGCCGGAGTGTCCGGACGAACTTGCCGGTCTCCCGCTCCCGATACAGGAAGTTCTCGCCGGGAACTTCCTTCGCGGCCTCGCGATGGCCGGAGATGGTCAGCACCTCTCCGGTGAGTTTCACGTCCAAGTTCTCCTTCGGCATGCCGGGCACCTCGCACCGGACCACGAAGGCCGCGTCGTTCTCGGCCAGGTCCAGTGTCGGGACCCATGTGCCCTCGAAGCCCTTGACCATGAGCTCGGGGAAGAGCGGCCCCGTGAGGAAGGGATCGAACAGCCGATCGATCTTCTCCACGTTGCCGAGGATGGGATTCAGCTTGGCGAGTTTCATAACGCCCCCTGGTGAATGGTGCGACACAAGAATAAGACCGGGGGGGTTAAGTGACCGTGAACGTGCCGCGAAATCTTCTTCTGGCCCGCCGTCAGCGCGCGAGGAGCAGGCCGGCCGATGCGCCGGCGGCGTAGAGCAGGAATGCCTGCAGGGTCATCGCCTGCGCCGGCACGAGTCGGGCGGTGTCCTCCGGTGCGGCGCGCAGCGCGCGGGCGGCGGGCACGAATCGCACGGCGGCGAGTCCACCGAGCCACGCCGTCCAGGGGAGCCCCCAGAGGGGCAGCACGGCCAGCAGGAGGCCCGCCGACGTCCCGAGCGCCACGAACCCCCACGCCGCGCCGGGGCGGCCCAGGCGCACCACCAGCGTGCGCTTGCCCGACATCGCGTCGGCGGCGAAATCCGGGAATTCGTTGATCCAGAGGAACGCGGCGATCAGGAGGCCGAGGGGCACGGAAATCAGGATGAGTGTGGTCGGAATGTTTCCGCGCTGCACGAGGTAGGTGCCGGCGCAGATGAGCGGACCGTACGCCGCTGCCACGGCCAGCTCACCCAATCCCCGGTAGCTCAAGCGGAGCGGCGGGGCGTGGTAGAAGTAGGCCAGCGCCATCCCTGACACGCCGAGCCACAGAACGCCGCCCGCACGCCAGCGCACGATGGCGAGCCCCGCGAGCAGGGCGACCAGGTAACCGCCGGCCGCGATCCCCCAGGTTTCCGTGCGCGTGAGCAATCCGTCCACCAGCACGCGCTTGCCGCCGGAAAAGGGGCTGCGATCCTCCGCGCGCACGCGGAGGTCGGTCCCCGAGTCCCAGTCGAAGACCTCCCCGGAAGCGTTCTTGGCCACCTCGACCGCGAAGATCCCGAGCACCGTGACGGCCAGCCACCCGATGTCGAGCGGCCCGGCCGCGGCGGCCGCCGACGCGCCGAGGAGCATGGACGCCGCCGAGGCCAGGGAGATCTTCGGGTCGGCCAGGCGCCAGAATCCCTGCGCGAACTTCGTGGTCATGATTTCAACTCCGCTTCACGGGCGCTTCAGCGCCCCGGTGCTACTGTGGGGGCGCAGTCCCAACCAGGAGGAAGCATGAACATCATCAAGGCCGCCCCCGTCATGGCCCGGGTCCGCGAGGACATCGATGAGGTGTTCGACCGGTTCTTCGGCAACGCCATCGCCCCCGAGACCATGTTCCGCACACGCCAGGCCCCGGCTGCCGCGTGGGTGCCTGCGTTCGACCTGATCGAGACCGAAGCCGAGTACATGGTTCGCCTCGACGTCCCGGGCGCTCACCGGGAAAACCTCGACATCACCCTCGTCGGCACGCTGCTCACCCTGAGCGGCCGCCGCGAGTATCCCCAGCCGGAGAAGGGGGAGCGCTACCTGCTCGCGGAGCGGGAGTGGGGTGAGTTCCATCGGATGATCCGCCTGCCGGCCCCGGTGGTGCAGGAGAAGATCGTGGCGAACTACCAGGAGGGGGTGTTGATCCTCCACCTGCCGAAGGTCCCGTCCGCGGTCACAAGCAAGATCCTGATCAAGTAGCACTGGTCAGGCGCCGGACGGAGGAACGGCCCCGGGCTCGGATGCCCGGGGCCGTTCTGCGTCCGCATCCGTCAACCCGGGCGACCGGAACTACTTGCCGCCGGGGATGAGCGTGCCGTGGCAGACGGTGCACATCTGGGGGTTCTTCTGCCGCAGCCGGTCGGCATCGAAGCCAGGCCCGTGGGGATTGAATCCGCGGCCATACAACGCCGAGTGGCAGGTGAGGCAGTCCCGCTCGGTGTGGCAGGAGGTGCAGCTCTCGAGGCTCTGGCGCGCCGCCTGGCCGTGGTTCAGCAGGAAGCCGGGGAAGGCGTCGTGGTACCCGGCCGTCAGCGGGCCCTTGGGGCTGCCGAGGCCGGCCTGCACGTGGCAGTTCTGGCAGAACCCGGCGGAGTTGTGGCAGTCGCTGCAGTTCGTTTCCCGCGCGTAGGCGGCCGCAGGGTGCCGCTCGAGGAAGGTCTGCGGGTGGTACTGCGGCGTGCGCTCCGGCGTCCCGCGGTGACAGTCGAGGCACTGCGGCCGCGCGTGGCAGCCCTGGCACGACTGCTGGTTGCTGCTGGCCACCGGGGCGTGGCTGTCGCTGAAGTCGGCCAGGTGGGTGGCCGGCCGGTTCCTCACGATCTGCGCCCCTGCGCCGCGCCCCGGTCCGGCGGCGTACAGTGCCGTCACGGGCTTCGGGGGGCTCACGTGGCACGCCTCGCAGCTCTCCTGGGTGTGGCAGGTCTGGCAGGCCGTGGTGCTCTTCCGGGCGGCCTTGCCGTGCGTGGTAAGGAAGCCGCCTTGAGCGTGGCTCGGCGGAGCCTCGAGCTCCACCGGGATGGCCAGCGAGCGACGGTCCAGCGCCAGCGCCTGGATCGTGGGTGTTTCCGGCGCGTCCACGTGACAGGTGATGCAGAACTCCCGCGCGTGGCAGGTCGCACAGCTCGGGGCCACTCCGTAGGTGGCGGATCCCGTCCCGGCCCTGGCCTGGGTGCCGTGCCCGCCCGCGGCCATGAAGCCGGGGGCCTTGTGCGAGGGCGGGGTGGGGAAGCCCTTCACGTCCGCGGTGGTGAGTGCCGTGGCCTGGGCCAGCGTCAGGTGGCAGGTGGCGCAGGCGGTGTCCGGCGCCTCCAGGTGCGCGGTACGAATGCCGTGGCAGCTGAGGCACTGCGGCAGCACCGCCGGCTCGACGGTCATCCAGGGGGAGCCCTGGGGGGTGTGGCACGCCTGACAGGCCAGCGTCGAGTCGGGCCGGGACTTGGCGCGCACCTCGCGCCCGTGCTCCGCATGCGTAAACCGAAGATTGGTCGCCTCGGGGGCGCCGGCCGTCCAGGCCACCCGCCGCTCGATCGTCCCGTCGTGGCAGGACACGCATCCCTGGCCGCTCGGCAGGAGCGGCATCGTGCCGTCCTTCGCCCCGGCATGACACGCGGTGCAGGTCGGAAAGACCTTGGCGTGCTGCGGATGGTCGAACCGGTCGGGTGCCTGCGCCACGGCTGGCGCGGATGCGAAGACGAGGGCCAGCAGGAGCGGGGGGACGATGCGTCGCATCTCAGTACCCCGCCGGGCGGTTGGTGATGGCCTTGGGAAGCGGCATCCGGTCGGCCGAGCTGAAGGTCAGGACCACCTTGGCCCCGAAGCGGAACTGATCCCACTCGAACGAGGCGGCGTCCGGACGCTCCCGGTCCTCGTCGTAGCGGGCGACCGTGAACGCCACGCTCACATTGTCCCGCGCCACGACCGACGCCTGCATCCCGTACACCAGCACCTTCGAGTCGTCCCAGCGGTACTCCAGCGGCCGGTCCAGGGAGTTGCCGTACGCCATGATCGAGTAGCGCGGCGTGGGGGCGAACGTCACGCTCGCGTCCCACCCACTCGAGGAGGCGCCGACGCCGAACTCGTCGTGATACCCGAGTTGCGCCTGCCACGCCTGGGTGAACTGGTACGTGGCGCCGCCGGAGGCCCGCCATCCCGCATCCTCGATCTGGACCAGCGGCGTTTCGACGTCGGCGTTGTCGTAGGCGTACGATTCACCACGGACTCGCAGCTGGAGCCTGTTCGTGGCCTGGACCGACAGCGATCCGTACACGGCGTCGTACGGCACCGGGCTGAACGCCCCCCACACCGTCCAGAGCTCATAGAAGGGGGCGTAGTGCCGGTAGCCCGCCACGACGCCGACCCGCGGCTTCGTGAAGCGCAAGGCGGCATCCGCGCTGCCCCACTCCCCGCTCGCCATGTCGTAGATGGCCCCGCCCACGAGGCTCCATGCGCCGTAGGGCCGGATGGTGGCGGAGGCCGCCACCCGTTCCGACCCGAAGTAATCGGTGGTCTGGTCCACCTCGCGTCGGTACTCGGCGGTCAGTTCCGCATGATTCGACGTCCACGAGCCGATCAGGCCGGCCGCCAGCGGGCTCTGTCCCGGGCGGTATTCGTCCTGCGGGTCGAGGGCGTTTGCGGTGATCGGGAGGTTCGAGCCCTGCGCGAGGCCGACGCCGAGGTATCCCGAGAGCTGGAGCCCGGCGCTTGGCAGCCGGCCGGTGAGCTGGCCGCCGTCGAAGCCGTACGTGCCCAGGCGGCCGGACACGATCTTCCGCCCCGCCACCACCGTGAACGCCGGTGCAGCGTACTCGAGGTAGCCCTCGATCAGCTGGAAGTTCGGCGAGGTGCCTGGCCAGGAGGCGACGTCGTTGAAGTCGGTCGTGGCGTAGGCGTTGACCTGAACCCGGAGGCCGGGCAACCCCAGCCCCCACATGCTCAGCGCCGCCTGGGCCACCGCGGGGCTGGTGGTCCGGATCGGTCCTGGAATCCAGTAGTTGCAGTACGGGGCGTTGGAGGTGCAGCTCACCGCGTACCCGGTGGGGGTCTCGAGGCCCCCGTTCGGGCCGGTCACAACGCTGTCCACCCGGATGCTGTCGGCGCTGTATCCGCGGAAGCTCACCCCCTGGATGCCGCCATCGAGGCGGAGGGTGTAGCCCTGCGCGGAGGCCATGCCCGGGAGGAGGCCGGCCAGCGCCGCCGCAGCGGCCAGGACCCGGCCCTTCATGTGCCCTTCCCGCCGACCAGCCGGCTTCTCCACTCCGCCGGCGTCGCGTCGAGGTGGCAGGGGGTGCATTCCCGGGCCGGGTAGTGCTCCACCTGCGGCTGGTGGCAGGTCAGGCAGAACGGCCGCGAGGGGGTGAGGCTCGCGATCCGGGCCGGCGTGTGGCAGGCGTCGCAGCCCTCATGGGCCACCGCCGGCGGCGTGTGCGGGGTCTCCACGTCGCCTCCGGCGTGGCAGGCCGCGCAATCCTTCGCCTCGGTGTGGTGCTGCTCGTGGCAGGATACGCAGGCCTTGGCCCCGGCCGACGGCTCCAGCGACACCGACGTCGCGTGGCATTCCTTGCAGGCCACCTGCTGGTGCTCGCCGTGCTCGAAGCTCACCTGGCGCGGCCTGGGCGCGTGGGCGGGCACCGTCACCGTGACGCTCACTTCCTCCGGCACCAGCTCGGCGGAGGCGTGGCAGGCGGCGCAGTCCTTCCGTGCCGCCGCGGTGTGGTGGCAGATCTGGCACCCGCGCGGGGCGCTGAAGTTGAGCGTGGCGTTGGGGTTCGAGGTCGTGTGGCAGGCGATGCAGGCCAGCTCCTTGTGCCGGCTGTGCTCGAAGCTGTCCGCGGGGGCCCGAGAGAACAACGCCGCCGGAGGATCATCATCCGGCGGCGCGTCGCCCTTCCCGTGGGGGCCGATCGGGTCTGGCAGCGCCGACACCGACCGGAGCGCCTTGGTGGTGTCGAAGGGCAGTGGAGGCTTCTTCACCGCCGCCCCGGTGGCCGACCCGCGCACCCGTTCATGGCAGCTGGCGCAGGCACTGGCGTCGACGCGCGCCGCGTGCGGGGTGTGGCAGGTCTCGCAGTTCTCGATCCCCTTGCGGTGCGCGGCGCCGGTGTGGAACTCGACCTTGCGCCAGTCGCCGTGGCAGGCGGCCGTCGCGCAGCTCTTGAGGGCATCGGCCGGCTTCACGTTCGCGTGCGGATTGTGGCACATGCCGCACTTGCCGTTATGCGGGTCCCGGGTCGGGTCGAAGTCCTTCAACCGCTCCTTCATCTGGTGGCAGCTGAAGCACTGGTTGTCGCCGGGCACCAGGGTGCCGGTGGCCGAGTCCACGGTGGCCAGTTTCGGCACCGCCGCCGTGAATTCGTGACACACCGCGCAGTGCATCCCGGTCTGGTCGGCCATCTTGCCGAGGCGGATCGTCACGTCGTCGGTGAGGTGGCATCCCTGCTGGGCGCAGGTCGAGTCCACCGGCACGAAGCGGTGCGCCGATCGGGCGTGGCAGGTCAGGCACTCGACGTTCTTGTCCTTCAGCGAATCGGACTCGAAGTGCACCCGGTGGCCCGCGGTCGTGATGATCTCCTGCCAGCTCTCCTTGGCCTCGCCTTGCTCGTGGCAGCTCTTGCAGACGGTGGGCGGCACCTTTGCGTGGGGCGGCACCTTGTCGGGCCGGTCCACCATCCAGAGCACCAGTTCCTGGGCCTGGGCGATCTTGTCGGGGAGGTGGCAGTCGTGGCACTCGAGGGTGTCGTGCTTGCCCTCGAGCTGGTTGACCAGCAGGTAGGTGCCGGTGTCGGGGTGGACAAACGGTTGCCCCGCCGGGATGAAGATGTGGCAGCCCCGGCAGAAATTGTTGTTGTGCTCCATGTAGTCGTTCGCCGTGTAGGCCACGCCGAGCGCGGCCACCAGGAAGACGCCTACGGTGGAGGCCATGGCGATCTTGGTGCCCCGGCTCCGGGTCGTGAGCCAGGTCCAGATGTCGCGGCGATGCGTCCAGAGGTACCAGAGCACCACCACGGCCACGACCGCGCCGATGATGATGCCCGAGATCATCACCCAACCGGGCCGCTGGAAGATCCACTGGACCAGGTTGACGATCGGGTCGGGCAGCGGGGATGGAACCAGCCCGGTGTCGGCCTGGGTGGCCGCCAACGAATCGACCATGGCCCCCGGCACTGTGCCGGAAGCCATGGTCGGATAGAGCGGGTGAATCGGCTGGAAGATCACACGCCTAACGTGCGGCGCTGATCTTGATTTGTCCAGCGCGTGGCGCGTACCGGACGCCCGGGCGGCTCAGCGCCTTGTCCATGAGAGCCTTGACCGCCGGGCTGGGCCCGGCCGGGAGGTACGCGGCATACACCGACTGCACTTCGGCGATGCTCGCCGCCAGCAGGGCCTCGTAGAAGAAGGGGTTGTGGACGCCGTACGACCCGTCGTTGTGGCCGTAGAGGTTTTCCGCCAGCATCAGGGCGTTGTAGAGCGCGCCTTCCGCCGGGGACACCTTGGCGTCAGTGCCGTTGAACGCCTGGGTGCCGCCGACCGTCGGGTTGCCTGCGTCGAATTTCAGGTAGACCAGGTCGCCCGTGTCGCCGGTGTCCATGTACGGTTCGCCGCTGTTGTTCAGCGTGGGATTCACGTCGTTCCACAGCTGGTTGACGAGGTTCTGCACGGTGGTCCGCTCGTTCGAGAGGGCGGACGCCGCCACATCGGCACTGTTGTGGCAGCCGCCGGCCACGCAACTGGACCAGTTCCGCGTGCTGCTGGGCAGGTAGGCGCAGGTGTTGTCGGCGGTCGGGATGCCGTTGGCATCGAGGCAGGGATCAGGCGAGAACAGGTGCCCGACCGACTCGAACTGGAAGTCGCCCGTTTCCGCATCGGTGACCGTGAAGGCCTTCACGTGGCAGCCGGCGCAGAGCCGCGGGTTCCTGCTCGAATTGTGCGTGGTGTAGGCGGCCGTCGTGTCGAAGATGAAGCCGGCCGGGATGTAGCCGGCGCCCTCGCCCAGCAGGACCGGGCCCTGGGCGGAGTGAGAGCCGCGCGAGGTGGTCGTTGCCGTCGAGGCGGTGAAGCTGCCGGACGGCGTGGTGCTCCGGTTGTGGCAGCTCATGCAGAGATTCAAGGTCAGGTCCGGCACGTCGATCGGCGCCCGGAGCTGGCCCTCGTAGGGGCTGCCGTGCGGGTCGTGACAGACGGCGCAGGTGGCCGGCGGGAGCGTCGTGGTCTGGCCCACCGAGTCCTTCTCGACATAGTGGCTCGGCTCGCCATTGAACCGGGCGAGGGCGGTCCGTCCCTCGTGGCAGGAGGCGCCGCACCCGGGCTTGCTGTTCGCGGCGTCCCATGCCGGTGACGCGTTGGCTGCCGAGTCGGCGTGGCCGGTCTGGGCCCACTGCTCGACGAACGGGGCGTGGATACCGGTGTGGCAGCCACCGCAGCTCGCGCTGGTGTCCTTCTCGGTGCCCTTCATGCCGTAGACGCCGGCCCGGGCGTAGGGGTGGTTGGTCGTGGAGGGACTCGACACGTGCTCGTACCCCGGCCCGTGGCAGCTCTCGCACTGCACGTCGTGATACGCGGTGCTCGGGGTGTACGTGTATCCGGCGTCTGCTGAATCCGGCCCGACAGCCACCGAGTTACCGATGCCGCTCACCGTGTGGCAGCCGTAGCAGTAGGAAGGAGACGAAGTGGCCGACCCTCCCAGCGCCGCGTATGCGTCGGCGTGCTTCGAGTCCACCCACGTGCCCTGATAGCTCACGTGGCAATTGCCGCAGGTGGTCTGCTTGGTGCTGGCGTCGTAGTAGCCCATGAAGCCGTTGACCGAGTCCGGCGGCGGGTTGAACTGCGGCCGCTCGACGTACTCGGTGTTGGTCTCGGTACAGCCGGCCAGGACGACGAGCGCCAGCGTGCCGAGGAGGGCCGCGATGGATCGGGAACGAAGGATGTGAGACGTCATGTGAATGACCCTTATGCGAGGGAAGACGCGGTCAATCTTCCCTGCTCCGCACATCCGCGCAATAGCCCTCCGTGGCAATACGGGCCCTTCGTTACAAACTTTAGCGTTCCTTCACATCTCCTTGCGAAAATCTTGTTCGCGCAAGCCGTTTTCCCCGCTGTGCGGGCGAGGACGCCAAGGTTGTTGGCCGCTGCCTCCGTATCTCTACTGAAGCGATCTTCAGAAACTCTTCAACACAGGTTTACCCCGCCGGCGGATACTGGGTGACGTGCAGTTTCCCCCGACGGCGGGTTTCGCCCGCCGCCGGTCCATCCCGCACCAATGGACCGGAGGTCAACCGAGATGTTCTTCCCGACGCAGTTCCCCTGGGCCAAAGACCAGACCCTCGGCGAGCACCTCGAGGCGAGCGGCGTGTCGCGCCGCGAGTTCCTCGAGTTCTGCGGCCAGATGGCCGTGCTCCTGGGCCTGACCGAGATGGCCGCCCCGCGAGTCGCCGCCGCCCTGGAAGGGGTCAAGCGACCCGTGGTCATCTGGATCCAGCTGCAGGAGTGCACCGGATGCGTCGAGAGCATCCTCCGGAGCGGTGAGCCGAGCATCGGCGAGCTGGTCCTCAATCTCGTGTCCCTGGATTACTCCCACACCCTCATGGCGGCCTCCGGCACCGCGGCCGAGGCGGCGCTCGCCTCGTCCATGAAGGCCAACATGGGAGAGTACCTCCTCGTCGTCACCGGCTCGGTGCCGCTCGCGGAGGACGGCATCTACACGACCCTGGGCGGCCGGACCGCCAAGGACGTCCTGGTGGACGTGGCGGCCGGGGCCAAGGCCATCTTCGCGGTGGGCGCCTGCGCCCACTGGGGGAGCGTGCAGGCGGCCAAGCCGAACCCGACGGGTGCGGTGGGCGTGGCCGACGTGATCAAGGACAAGCCGGTCGTGCACCTGACCGGCTGCCCGCCGATCGCCGAGACGATCACCGCCACGCTGGTGCACTACCTGACCTTCGGCGGGATCCCGGCACTCGATGCCGACGGCCGGCCGCTCTTCGCGTACGGCGCCCGGATTCACGACCAGTGCCCGCGCCGGGCCAACTTCGACGCCGGCCAGTACGTGGAGCTCTTCGACGACGATGCCGCCCGCCTGGGGTGGTGTCTGTACAAGGTGGGGTGCAAGGGGCCGGCGACCTTCAGCCCCTGCCCGATCTTCCAGTGGAACATGAAGACCAGCTGGCCGATCGGCGCCGGGCATCCCTGCATCGGCTGCACCGAGCGCCATTTCTGGGACACCATGACCCCGTTCTACAACCGCCTCCCGAACGTGGCCGGGATCGGCATCGAAAAGACCGCCGACACGATCGGCGCGGCGCTCGCCGCCGGGGCGCTGGCCGGTGTGGCCGCCCACGCCGCCGCCACTACCGTCCACCAGATCCGGTCGCACCGCAAGGCGGCGTCGGCCGAGGGAGGTTCCGATGGCAACAACTAAGGTGGTCGTCGACCCCATCACCCGCATCGAGGGGCACCTCCGGATCGAGGCGCAGTCCGAGGCGGGCATGATCAAGACCGCCTGGGCCTCCTCCACCCAGTTCCGCGGCATCGAGATCATCATGCAGGGGCGCGACCCGCGGGACGCCTGGGCCTTCACCCAGCGGATCTGCGGCGTGTGCACCGTGGTGCACGCGGTCGCCTCCTGCCGGGCGGTCGAGGATGCGCTGGGCATCACCATCCCGCCCAACGCCACCCTGATCCGGAACCTGGTCCACGGGATGCAGACGGTGCAGGACCACGTCATCCACTTCTACCACCTGCACGCGCTCGACTGGGTGGACGTGATCAGCGCGCTCAGCGCCGACCCTGCCAAGACCTCCGCCATCGCCAAGAGCATCTCGCCCTGGCCCAACAACTCCTCGACGTACTTCGCCGAGGTCCAGAACCGTATCAAGACCTTCGCGGCGGGCGGCCAGCTCGGCATCTTCACCAACGGCTACTGGGGCCACCCGGCCTACCAACTCCCGCCCGAGGTGAACCTCCTCGCAGTGGCGCACTACCTGGAGGCGCTGGACTGGCAGAAGGACGTCATCCGGCTGCACACCATCTTCGGCGGCAAGAACCCCCACCCCAACTTCCTCGTCGGCGGCATGGCCTCGGCCATCAACCTGAACGACACCGCCACGATCAACGCGGCGAAGCTGGCGGACGTGCAGGCGATGATCACCCGCGCCAAGCGCTTCGTGGATGAGGTGTACTGGCCCGACGTGCAGGCCATCGCCGGCTTCTACAAGAACTGGGGCGCCATCGGCGGCGGCACCGGCAACTACCTCACCGTCGGCGAATACGCCGCGGTGGACTCCAACGACCTCGGCTCGCTCTACTTCCCGCGCGGCATCGTCATGAACCGCGACCTCTCCAAGGTGTACCCCTACGACCACACCCTGGTGAAGGAAGGGATCACGAGCTCGTGGTACGAGTACGCCGGTGGCGACGCCGCTACCCTGCACCCATGGGAGGGGGAGACCGCCCCGAAGTACACCGGGCCGCCGACCCCGTGGACCTATCTCCAGGGCGAGAAGAAGTACACCTGGATGAAGTCGCCCCGGTACGATGGACGGGCCATGGAGGTCGGCCCGCTCTCCCGCATGCTCGTGGGATACGCGGCCGGACAGCCCGACATCAAGGAAATCGTGACCGAGCTCCTCAACCGGCTGGACGTGCCGCCCGCGGCGCTCTTCTCGACCCTCGGCCGGGTCGGCGCCCGCTGCATGGAGACGGTGCTGGTGGCCAACCAGATGCAGAACTGGTTCGGCCAGCTCGTGGGCCGCATCAAGGGCGGCGACGTCCGCACCTTCAACGGCGACAAGTGGGAGCCCGACAGCTGGCCCAAGGGCAAGGTGCAGGGCTACGGCTACCTCGACGCCGCCCGCGGCGCCCTGGGGCACTGGGTCGAGATCGAGAACGGCAAGATCTCGCGTTACCAGTGCGTGGTGCCCAGCACCTGGAACTGTTCGCCGCGTGACGAGGCCGGCGTGCCAGGCCCGTACGAGGCGGCACTGATGGACCACCACCCGCTGCTCCGGCCCGAACAGCCGCTGGAGATCCTGCGGACCATCCACTCCTTCGACCCCTGCATGTCCTGCGGCGTGCACG